>JAYVNF010000440.1:0-3080 GCA_043758575.1 Rhodoferax sp. | reverse complement strand
TGTTTTATTTCCCCGGCTGCGGATCCGAGCGCTTGTTCAGCCAGGTCGGCCTGGCCACGCAAGCCATGCTCTGGCACGCCGGCGTGCAAACCGTGTTGCCGCCGGGTTACCTGTGCTGCGGCTATCCGCAGCGCGGTTCCGGCCAGGCTGACAAGGCCGAGAAGATCATCACCGACAACCGCGTGCTGTTCCACCGCGTGGCCAACACCCTGAACTACCTGGACATCAAGACCGTGGTGGTGAGCTGCGGCACCTGCTACGACCAGCTGCAGGGCTATGAGTTCGACAAGATTTTCCCGGGCAGCCGCATCATCGACATCCACGAGTTCCTGCTGGAAAAGGGTATTACCTTGGTGCCCGAGGGCGGTGCGGGTGCTGGCTATCTGTTCCACGACCCCTGCCACAGCCCCATGAAGCTGCAAGACCCCATGAAGACCGTCAAGGCCCTGGTGGGAGACGCGGTGCTGAAAAGCGATCGCTGCTGCGGCGAGTCGGGCACCCTGGGTGTTTCCAGGCCCGACATCTCCACCCAGATCCGTTTCCGCAAGGAAGAGGAGTTGAAAAAGGACGAGGTGGCACTGCGTGCGCTCACCGCTGTCAGTGGCGGCACCGACAATGCCGTGCAGGCCAAGGGCAATATCAAGATCTTGACCAGCTGCCCGAGCTGCCTGCAGGGCCTGACCCGTTATGGCAACGACCTGAACAACGGCCTGCTAGAGGCCGACTACATCGTGGTCGAGATGGCCAACCAGATTCTGGGTAAAGACTGGTTGCCCGACTACGTGAAGACGGCCAATGCCGGTGGCATCGAACGGGTACTGGTGTAGAACCTACAATTTGCCCATGGCTGGATTACAAACAGGCTCGCCCACTCCACAGGCTTTGACGGTGCACGCGCAATCGCGCGTGCTCGAAATCAGTTTTTCCGACGGTGCGAGCTTTCGCATCCCGTTTGAATTGATGCGCGTCTACTCGCCCTCGGCCGAGGTGGCGGGCCACGGCCCGGGCCAGGAAACCCTGCAGACCGGCAAGCGCCTGGTGGATCTGACCGGCCTGGAGCCGGTGGGCAATTACGCGGTGCAGCCGCGTTTTTCCGACGGCCACGACACCGGTCTGTTCTCCTGGGACTACCTCTACTTTCTGGGCTCGCAGCAGGAGCGCCTGTGGGCCGACTACGAGCAGCGCCTGCAGGCCGCAGGTGTGCAGCGCGATGCGCCAATGCCAGAAAAAGGTGGCCACAGCTGCGCCAGCCACTGAGCGCTGGCCAGGGCGTGCGCGGGCCCCGTGTGCACAAGCAATGTGCGCAAACGCAACGCGCTAGCAATTGAATAGCTGAATGCACAGCATTTATCGCAGCGGCAGCGGTGAACTGCCTAAAATCGGTGCATGACTACAACCCATTTCGGCTTTGAATCCGTCGACGAGGCGGAAAAGGCACGCAAAGTGCGCGGCGTGTTTGATTCGGTCGCGCCCAAATACGACCTCATGAACGACCTCATGTCCATGGGCCTGCACCGCGCCTGGAAGGCCTACACCCTGATGGTGGCCAACCTCAAGCCCGGTGACCGTGCCCTGGACATTGCCGGCGGCACCGGCGACCTGGCCATGGCCTTCTCCAAGAAGGTTGGCGCCAGCGGCCAGGTGGTGCACACCGACATCAACGAGGCAATGCTCAGCACCGGGCGCAACCGCCTGCTCGATGCCGGTATCGCTTTGCCCACCCTGGTGTGCGATGCCGAAAAGCTGCCCTTTGCCGACAATTACTTTGACCTAGTCAGCGTGGCCTTTGGCCTGCGCAACATGACCCACAAGGACCAGGCCCTGGCCGAGATGAACCGCGTGCTCAAACCCGGCGGCAAGCTGCTGGTTCTGGAGTTCTCCAAGGTGGCCGCTCCGCTGGAGAAGGTCTACGACTGGTACTCCTTCAAGGTGCTGCCGCGCCTGGGCAAGCTGGTGGCAGGAGACGACGCCAGCTACCGCTACCTGGCCGAGTCGATTCGCATGCACCCTAGCCAAAAAGAACTAAAAGCCATGATGCACAAAGGTGGTTTCGGACATGTGGACTACCACAACCTCACCGGCGGCGTGGCGGCCTTGCATGTTGGAATCAAGTGTTGAACATGCAATTGAGCGTATAAATTTTTGGAGCAATCATGAAGTGGTCTGTGGTGGTTTTGACCTTGGCAATGGCACTCGGTGGCGTGAACGCCGAAGCGGCCAAGCGCCTGGGTGGCGGCTTGTCCTTTGGCAAGCAGTCCAGCAATGTGACCCAGCGCAATACCGCGCCCGCGGCACCGGCCGCGCCGTCCCAGGCAGTGAACAACACGGCCAAGCCTGCACCCGCGCCCATGGCCGCACCGGCGCCTGAGCGTCGTCCCTGGGGCGCCATGCTGGGTGGCCTGGCCGCTGGCCTGGGTCTGGCCTGGTTGGCCAGCTCGCTGGGCTTGGGCGAGGCCTTTGGCCAAATCCTCATGTTCGCCCTGATTGCCATGGGTGTGATGATGCTGGTTGGCGCCTTCATGCGCCGCCGCCATGCCGATGCTGCAGCCACGCAGGCCAGCCCGTTTGCCTTCCAGGGGGCCGGACGCTCGCCGCTGCCGCCAGCGCAGACCTACCGGCCGGAAAACGTCGGCAATGACGCCTCGGCCCGGCCTTTTGAGCGCAGCAATCTCACGCCCATCGAGAGCAACGGTGGCTCCCAGATCGGCTTGGCGCTGATGGGCTCGCAGAGCTGGGGCGTGCCGGCAGGCTTTGACAGCGACGGTTTTTTGAACGCCGCCAAGGCCAATTTTGTGACGCTGCAAGCCGCCTGGGACCGCTCCGATATCCCGGCACTGCGGGCCATGATGACCGACACCATGCTGGGCGAAATCCGTACCCAGCTGGCCGAGCGCGAGGCCCACACCGGCACCGCACCCAATAGCACCGACGTGGTGATGATCGATGCCCGCCTCTTGGGCATTGAAGAGCTGGCCGACGAATACATGGCCAGCGTGGAGTTCTCCGGCATGATCCGCGAAGAGCCCTCGGCCGGCCCCAGCCCCTTCCGCGAAGTCTGGAACATGACCAAGCCCAAGAGC
>JAYVNF010000439.1:0-3083 GCA_043758575.1 Rhodoferax sp. | reverse complement strand
GGACTGGCCGTCGTGGCTGGGAATGGACAGCATGGAAGTGGACAGGGCATATGACATGGGAGGGACTCCGTTTCGGTTGGGGTTCGTGCTGCGGTGTGGTGTGGCGCGTCAGGACTTTATTTTGCTGCCTCGGACGCCGCGCCCGAAGCGGCCTTGGCCGCCGCATCGGCGTCGGACTTGGCCGCGTCCTTGAACATCTCGTCAATGCGTTTTTGCTCGTCGGCGCTGTTGCTCTGGTAGCCGTCCACCGGCATTTCGATCTGCACCTTGTCCAGATCGATTTTTTCTTCCTTGTCCAGGAAGATGGTCACGGTCTGCGGCACAAAAATCACGATCACCACCAGGATCAGCTGCATCAGCACCCAGGGTATGGCGCCCAGGTAAATGTCGCGCGACTCGACCTTGCGCGGCAGCGAGCCGTTCTTGAACAGGGTGTCGGCAATGCCGCGCAGGTAAAACAGCGCAAAGCCAAAGGGCGGGTGCATAAAGCTGGTCTGCATGTTCACGCACAAGAGCACGCCAAACCAGATCATGTTGATGCCCAGCTTCTCGGCCACCGGCGCCAGCATGGGCAGGATGATGAAGGCGATCTCGAAGAAGTCCAGAAAAAAGGCCAGGAAGAACACAAACACGTTGACCACGATCAGGAAGCCAATCTGCCCGCCCGGCAAGTTGGACAGCAGGTGCTCAATCCACAGGCCACCGTCCACGCCCTGGAACACCAGAGAGAACACGCGCGAGCCAATCAGGATGAAAACCACCATGGCGGTGATGCGCATGGTGCCGGTCATGGCCTCTTGGACCAGCGCCCAGTTCAGGCGGCGGTGCAGCAGCGCCAGGATCACGGCACCTACTGCGCCCATGGCTCCTGCCTCGGTGGGCGTGGCAATGGCGGTGTCTATGCCCGGCAAGCCACCCATGCTACCCAGCACGGCAAAAATCAGAATGGCAGACGGGATGATGCCGCGCAGGCACTTGGCCCACAGCGCCCAGCCGTTGAGCGTGCGTGCATCCCGGGGAATGCCGGGCACATCCTGCGGCCTGAAACGCGCCACCAAAAACGTGTAGATGGCAAAGATCAAAATCTGCAAAATGGACGGGCCCCAGGCGCCCTTGTACATATCGCCCACCGACTTGCCCAGCTGATCGGCCAGCACCACCAGCACCAGAGAGGGCGGCACCAGCTGCGTGATGGTGCCGGAGGCGGCCAGCACGCCGGTGGCATAGCGCATGCTGTAGCCGTAGCGCATCATCACCGGCAGCGAGATCATGGCCATGGCAATCACCTGGCCGGCCACGGTGCCGGTGATGGCACCCAGGATGAAGCCGACGATGATCACGGAATAACCCAGGCCGCCCTTGATCGGGCCAAACAGCTGGCCCATGGAGTCCAGCATGTCCTCGGCCAGGCCGCACTTCTCCAGGATGGTGCCCATCAGGGTGAAGAAGGGGATCGCCAGCAGCAGGTCGTTGGACAGAATGCCAAACACATTGAGCGGCAGGCTGGACAAAAACGAGGCCGGGAACCAGCCCTGGTAAATTGCAATCAGGGCGCTGATCAGCCCCAGAGCGGCAAGTGAAAAAGCCACCGGAAAGCCAATCAGCATGATCAGGATCAGCCCCAGAAACATCAGGGGCGGGAAGTTCTGCAGCGTGATCATTGCAGCGGTCTTTCGTAGTGGATATCCATCTCGTAGGTATGCGTGAGCCAGCCTATGCGCTTGGTGATTTCCGCCAGACCCTGCAGCAGCACCAGGCAAAAGCCCAGCGGCAGCATCAGCATGGCGGGCCAGCGGATCAGGCCGCCGGCGTTGCTGGACATCTCGCCCGAGACCGCCATCTTCCAAAACAGCGGCGCCGAGAAATACAGCATGGTGCCCATGGCTGGCAGCAAAAAGAAGACCAGACCGAGCAAATCAATCCAGACCTTTTTGCGGCTGGAGAGCTGGCCGTAAATCACATCCACCCGCACATGCTCGTTGACGCGCAGCACCTGAGCAGCCCCCAGCATGACGCAGCCGGCAAACAGGTACCACTGAATCTCCAGCCAACCGTTGGAGCCGACATTGAATACATAGCGCACCACGGCGTTCAGGCAGCTGATCAGGCAGGACAGGAGCACGGCCCACTTGGCCAGTGTGGCAAATTGGTCGTTGATCCAGTCAATCGCATGGGCCAACGAGAGCAGGGCTTTCAAGGCGTGACTCCAAAAGATGGGCTGTTGATGGGAAGGGAATGCCAGGCCGTTCAGCAGCGGACAGCTGGCTGCGCATTCTAAGTTGCCCCTGGGTGGAAGATGTTCGACACAGTGCACAAAAGCCTGTGGGGACCTGTATGTAGTGTTTGCAACGATGGCTGCAATGTAGCGGCACACCAACACCTCGCCGGAAAAAAAGCCGCAGCGCCGCGCCCACCTGGTGATACAAATGGGGCAATAGCCAGGAAGCACCCTTGAAAATACTGCGTCTGCCCAGAGCAAAAGTCGAAATAGGCGCACCCCTGCCCTGGAACGTGCGGGACGAGGCCGGCCACCTGCTGCTGTCCAAGGGCCATGTGATCCAGACCGAAAACCAGCTTGACCTGCTGTTGCAGCGCGGTGCCTTTGTCGACTTCGAGGAAATTCGGGCCGCCTCACAATCTGACACGGTCGCCAGCAGCACCACGGTGCGCCCGCCCAATCTGTTTGGTCTGTGGGACAAAACCTCCGCTGAGCTGCAGGCCCTGCTGGCCGATGTGGCCGGGCCGGATTTTGTCGGCCGCATCGATGCCTTTGCGCTGCACACTCTCCACCTCATGGACATCAACCCGGACATTGCGCTGTACCGCTGCGTGCGCCAGGAGCATGCCCAGCACTACTGGTACGGCTATGCGCACAGTGTGCACACGGCGGTGCTGTGTGTGCTGATCGCGCGCCATCTGCAGTGGCCCTCTGAGCGCATGATGAGCCTGGTCAAGGCCGCACTGACCATGAACATTTCGATACTGGAGTTGCAAGGCCAGATGGCCGGCCAGGACGTTCCCATGAAGGAGCGCCAACGCGAAAAAATCCAGTCGCACCCAGCAGCGGCCCTCGAGATCCTGGG
>JAYVNF010000438.1:0-3085 GCA_043758575.1 Rhodoferax sp. | reverse complement strand
CGCGGCAATGACGAGGTGGTTTGTGAATTTGGTGATCATGAGGAGGTTCTGAAGCTTGCGGCGTTGTTGAAAACCGATATCCGGCCCGCAGCCTCCATTATCGCCGTGCCGCAGGGGCCGGTTCACTCATGCAGCAAGGTGTGAAGTTCCACGTCCATCGCGATGGCAAGCGCATTCAGCAGGAAAACCGATGGATTGGCGGTCCCGTTCTCTATGCGTGAGAGGTAGGTCTGGTAGATGCCACAGCGCTCAGCCAGAACCAGCTGCGTCATGCCCAGCTTCAGCCTGCGTCTTTTGATTTGTTTCCCAACGAGCCTGTTTATATTCGCGTTCATTGCAGTCCTTTCTCCTTTTTCTTCCTGTCCTTTCTTGTTTGTCGTTGGTAAATAGAATAGGTGCAGTCAGGGAAAGTGCAAATGTTCGCACATGTGCTTGCCCATGCACATGCACTGAATCGCATATCGGGGATGCAGGGTGTTCAATTCAACGCCCGCGCCGCACCCGCAGCAATTCGTCCAGGATCAGGCAGGCTGCCCCCAGGGTGATGGCGCTGTCGGCCGCGTTGAAGGCCGGGAAGTGGTAGCCGTGGCTGTGGAAGTCCAGAAAGTCCACCACATAGCCGTGCACCAGGCGGTCGATCACATTGCCGATGGCGCCACCCAGAATGCAGGCCATGGCAAAGCTGAAGAGACGCTGGCCTGCGTGGCTTTTGAGCATCCAGATGATCACACCCGCAGCCACTATGCCCAGCGCGGTAAAGAACCAGCGTTGCCAACCGGAAGAATCGGCCAGAAAGGAAAATGCCGCGCCGTGGTTGTGCACCCGCACCACGTTGAAGAAGCTGGTGACGTTGGTGCTGTCACCCAGGTGGTAGTAGCCCAGGACCAGCACCTTGGTGAACTGGTCGGCCAGCACGATGATGAAGGCCAGGCCCAGCCAGTAGAGCAGGCCGGAACCACCACCGCCACCGCCGCCGTATTTTTTGGAAGCGCGCGCCATCAGGCAAAGGTCCGGGTTTCACCGGCGCCATACAGGTTGCTGACGCAGCGCCCGCACAGCGTCGGGTGTTCGGCTACCGCACCTACGTCCAGGCTGTAATGCCAGCAGCGCTCGCACTTGGTGGCTTCCGAGGCCTTGACCGCAATCGCCTGCACATCGGCGGCCACCAGGGTGATGGCCGATGTGATGAAGACAAATTTCAGGTCTTCGCCCAGGCTTTTGAGCAGGGCGTAGTCGGCGGCGTTCACCGTGAGCGTGACCTCGGCTTGCAGCGAGGCACCGACCTGGCCGGCCGCGCGCAGCACTTCGATGTCCTTGTTCACGGCCTCGCGAAGTTCGCGGATGCGGGCCCACTTGGTCAGCAGCGCCGCGTCGGCCGCTGGCAGCGGCATAAAGGTTTCCAGGAAGATGGTTTCCTTTTTGTCGGCGGCCACCTTGCCGGCCGCGCCCAGCACGCTCCAGGCTTCCTCGGCGGTGAAGCTCAGGAAGGGTGCCATCCAGCGCAGCATGGCCTGGGTGATTTGCCACAGCGCGGTCTGCGCCGAGCGGCGTGCCAGCGATTTCGTAGCCGTGGTGTAGAGCCGGTCTTTCAGGATGTCCAGGTAAAAAGCGCCCAGGTCTTCGCTGCAATACACCTGCAGCTTGGAGACCACGGGGTGGAACTCGTAGACGTTGAAGTGCTTGAGGATGTCGTCTTGCAGCTGGCTCAGGCGGCTCAGCGCATAGCGGTCGATTTCCAACATGTTATTTGTCGGCACGCTGTCGGTCGCCGGATCAAAGTCGCTGACGTTGGCCATCAGGAATTTAAGCGTGTTGCGCACGCGCCGGTAGGTGTCCACCACGCGGGCCAGGATTTTGTCGTCGATGTTGAGGTCGCCGGAGTAGTCGGTAGACGCCACCCACAGGCGCACGATTTCGGCGCCCATCTTGTCGCTGACCGTTTGCGGCTCAATGGTGTTGCCCAGCGACTTGCTCATCTTGCGGCCCGCGCCGTCGGTGGCAAAGCCGTGGGTCAACAGGCCGCGATACGGTGCGCGGTCATACAGGGCGCAGCCCAGCAGCAGCGAGCTATGGAACCAGCCGCGGTGCTGGTCGTGGCCCTCCAGGTACAGATCGGCTTCTGGCCCTTCGGTGTGGAAGGGTGGACGGCCATAGGCGTCCTTGTGGCTGCCGCGCAGCACGTGCTGAAAAGTGGAGCCGGAGTCGAACCAGACTTCCAGAATATCGGTGCTCTTGCTGTAGTGCGCAGCGTCTGCCGCACCCAGGATGTCTTCGGTGCTGACGCGGCTCCAGGTCTCGATGCCGCCTTGTTCCACAATGTCGGCCGCCTGGTCCAGGATCTCCATGGTGCGCGGATGCAGCTCGCCCGAATCCTTGTGCAGGAAGAAGGGCACGGGCACACCCCAGCTGCGCTGTCTGGAAATGCACCAGTCGGGCCGGTTCGCAATCATGTCGCGCAAACGGGTCTTGCCGTTCTCGGGGTAGAAGCGGGTTTGCTCGATCGCGTCCAGCGCCAGTTGGCGCAAGGTCTTGGGCGCTTTGTCTTTGGTGAACACGCCAACGCCTTCGTCCATGCGGATGAACCATTGGGCGGCGGCGCGGTAGATCACCGGCGTCTTGTGGCGCCAGCAATGCGGGTAGCTGTGGGTGATGGGGTTGGTGGCCATCAGGCGGTCGCTTTGCGCCAGCACCTCGATCACGCGGGCGCAGGCCTTCCAGATGTGCTGGCCGCCAAACAGGGGCAGCTCGGCCGCATAGGCGCCATTGCCCTGCACCGGGTTGAGGATGTCGTCATAGGCCATGCCGTGGGCCACGCAGCTGTTGAAGTCATCCACGCCGTAGGCCGGTGCGGAGTGGACGATGCCGGTGCCGTCGCTGTCGCTGACATAGTCGGCCAGGTACAGGGGCGACAGGCGCTTGTAGCTGTATTCGCCTTCTCCCGAGTCGGTGTCGTACAAGGGATGGCGGAACACCAGGCCGCGCAGGGCTTCGCCCTTGGCGGTGCCGAGCACCGTGCCTGCGAGCTGGTAGCGTTCCAGGGCTTTTTCCACCAGATTGGCGCCCAGTAGCAGCACGCCGCGCGGCG
>JAYVNF010000437.1:0-3111 GCA_043758575.1 Rhodoferax sp. | reverse complement strand
AGGGCAAGCCACTGGCCTTGCAGCGTGCCTTGGGCAATTTGCTGGACAACGCCGTGCTGTATGGCGACCGGGTGCAGGTGCGCCTCTCACGCATGGGCCCCATGGCGCTGGTGGACATCCGCGACTTTGGGCCGGGCCTGTCCGAGGCTTCCATATCGGCCGCCTTTGAGCCGCATGTGCGCCTGGCCCACGGGCAGGAGCGCAACCGCGCCGGCTCCGGCCTGGGGCTGGGTATTGCGCGCAATATCGTGCAGGCGCACGGTGGCGAAATCCGCCTGCACAACCATGCCGAGGGCGGGCTGGTGGTGAGCGTGCTGTTGCCGGCGCTGCCGGACACCGACCTCTGACGCTGACGTCTGGGTGCAGCGCGGTCGCAAGGTTTGCTTGCAGGCCGGGCTGCGCCTTTAACCAACCTCAGCGCGCCACGGGTTCTCCTTCCACCAGCACCGCCTGCAACTGCAGATCGCGGTCCAGCACCACCACATCGGCCCAGGCGCCCGGTGCCAAGCGGCCGCGGTCCTGCAGGCCCAGGTGATTGGCCGCATAGGTGGAGACCCGGCGTGCTGCGTCAGTGAGCGACAGGCCCAGCTCCTGCACCAGATTGCGCAGCGCCTGGTCCATGGTCAGGGTGGAGCCGGCCAGTGTGCCATCGGCCAGCCGCACACCACCCAAACACTTGAAGACGCTGTGCCGCCCCAGCATGTACTGGCCATCGGGCATGCCGGTGGCGGCGGTGGAGTCGGTCACGCAGTACAGCTCAGGAATAGCGCGCAGCGCGGCGTGGATGGCGCCGGGGTGCACATGCAGCAGGTCCGGAATGATTTCGGCGTACTGCGCATGGGCCAGCGCCGCGCCCACCATGCCGGGTGCGCGGTGGTGCAGCGCACTCATGGCATTGAACAAATGGGTAAAGCCACTGGCGCCGCAGCGCAGGGCCGCCACACCCTGCTCGTAGCTGCCCGAGCTGTGGCCCAGTTGCACCCGCATGCCGCGTGCGCACAGCTGTGCAATCAGGTCCTGGTTGTCGGCCACCTCGGGCGCCAGGGTGATCAGGCGTATCGGTGCCAGCGCGTGCAGCCGGTCAATTTCGGCCAGGTTGGCGGGGCGGGCAAAGGGCGGCTGAGCACCCAGACGCTCCTCGCTGATGTAGGGCCCTTCCAGGTGCACACCCAGCACGCGTGCCGCGTTTGCCGCGCGCTGCTGGCACAGCGGCGCCAGCGCCGCAAAGGCCTGGTCCAGATCGGCCTGGGGCGCGGTCATGGTGGTGGCCAGCAGCGAGGTCGTGCCATGCTGGGCGTGCAGGTGCGAGACGTGCAGCGCGGCGGCACCGCCTTCCATGATGTCGTGGCCGGCACCGCCGTGCACATGGGCGTCAATAAAGCCGGGCAGCAGCAAGGGCGCGCCATTGCTGCGCGCCTCATCCTCGCTGATGGCCGTGCCGTCCATGTGCTGTATGCGCCCGGCGCTATCCCAGGCCAGGCTGCCGTGGACAAAACCGCTTTCGGTCAGGATGTTGCCTTGTTTGCTTTGTAAGGGGGGCATGGTGTGCTCCGGAGTTCGACGCTGTAGTCGTAAAAATCGCTGCGGCAAAAGGTGTGGGTGTATTCCACCGCCAGGCCCTGGGCGTCGCGGCTGCTGCGAACCACCCACAGCAGGGCCGCACCGCGGCGTACCTGCAGCAGACTGGCCTGGCGTGCATCGGCCTGGGTGGCGCGCAGGCGCTGCTGCGCCGTGTGCGGGGCGTGGCCGTTGTCTTCCAGGTAGGCGTACAGCGAGCCTTCCAGGGATTCGGGCTGGGGCAGCAGGGCCAGGGGCAGCACCGTGGTTTCCAGCGCCACCGGCAGGCCATTGGCCAGGCGCAGCCGCTCCAGGCGCGCCACGCGGGCGCGGGCCGCCAGGCCCAGGGCCGTGCGCTCTTCGGCACTGGCCGCGCTGGCCGTGCGTGCCAGCCATTGCGAGGTGGGTGTGAGGCCGCTGGTGGCCATCTGTTCGGAAAAGCTGCTGAGCCGGGTCAAGCCCTGCGGCGCGCGCGCTGCAATGAAGTTGCCCGAGCCGTGGCGGCGTACCACCAGGCCCTGTTCCACCAGGGTGTCAATCGCCTTGCGGGCCGTGATGCGCGAGACGCCCAGGGATTCGCACAGCATGCGCTCCGAGGGCAGGGCGTGGTGCACGGCGTAGCTGCCGTTGTGGATGCTCTGGGCCAATTGGCTGGCCAGTTGAACGTACAGGGGTGAGGTGTCCGGGGGCATCACAAACACAGCAGGGGCAGGTGGAGGGGCATCTGCGAATTGTAGTACCAGTTAAGTACCAGTTGAGTGCCAGTTGCGAGGGGCTGCAAGACGCTGCCAGGAAAAAAGGAACCCGCCGGGCAGACATGCCACCACGGCGGGTTGGGGTTGACGGGGGCGGGCGGTTTCAGGACTTGTTGGCGTCCTGGCTGCGCACCGGCTTGTGCTGCGCAGAGTGCAGCACAGCGTCGGTTTCCTGCTGGGCCAGCTGGCGTGCCTGTTGGTCCATCTCGAAGCGCCAGTCGTTCAGGCACAGGGAGAGTTTCATCAGTGCGTCGCGCATGGTGATCAGCTCTTGGGCCAATTTTTCGTTCAGCAGGTCCGTCGGTTTGGGCGGTGTGGGAGGGGTGGTCATGGTGGCGCTCCTTGGGGGTGGGTGTGCCGTCGTTGCTGTTTTGAAAATGTGACGGTGCACCCACTATGGTTTCTTCCAAGCGGCTCTTAAATGCGTATTGTCTTGATGCTGACAGTTGACGGCTACGACCAGCCCAAAGCCCATGCGGGAGGCAGGCACAATCTTTGCGACAATCAAGCCATGCCCCCAGCCCGGGGGCGTGGGCTTGCTTTTCTGGGGTTATCTACATGCTGGGTTTTTTGCCACCGATGGTTGTGGGTGCGCTGTGCTTTGTGGTGCTGACCATCAACACCCTGTTCTGGTGTGTGCTGCTGTTTGTGCTGGCGCTGTTCAAGGCCCTGCTGCCGTTTGAGGCGGTGCTGTCGCGCCTGGACCCGCTGATCAACGCCATCGCCTCGGCCTGGACGCGCTGCAACAGCGCCTGGATGCGCTTTGCCCACCGCACCGACTGGACCATAGAGGGCGTGG
>JAYVNF010000436.1:0-3111 GCA_043758575.1 Rhodoferax sp. | reverse complement strand
TGGAACTCCGACACGGCGCACGCGCTGCATTCACCCTGAGCAACCCGGCCGACAAGGTCGGCGCAGTACAAGCCTTGTGGGCACAGCGCGAGCAGCTGCGCATAGACCCAGCGGCCCTGCTGGAGGCGCCGCCACAGCCCGGACGCCCGCTCTTGCCCCGCCTGGCCCTGCCCAAAGAGGTGCCACGACGCTCGCCCTACACGCCCGAGGGCCATGCGGCGCTGATGCACTCCATCGCCCACATCGAATTCAACGCCGTCAATTTGGCCCTGGATGCGCTCTGGCGCTTTGCCGGCATGCCACAGGACTACTACCGCGATTGGTTGCGCGTGGCGCTGGAAGAGTCCCAGCACTACAGCCTGCTGGCCGATCACCTGGCGCAGCAGGGCCACGCCTATGGCGACTTCCTGGCCCACGACGGTCTGTGGACCATGGCCGAGAACACCCGCCATGATGTGGCCGCGCGCATGGCCCTGGTGCCGCGCACCCTGGAGGCGCGCGGGCTGGATGCCACACCCATCATCCAGGCCAAGCTGCGCAAGGTGGGCACGCCGGCGGCACTGCAAGCCGTGGGGATACTGGACACCATCTTGCGCGAAGAGGTTGGCCATGTGGCGATTGGCAACCACTGGTACCACTGGCTGTGCCAACGCGACGGGCTGGACAGCAGCCGCTTCAATGCACAAATGGCGCAAGCA
This sequence comes from Rhodoferax sp., assembly GCA_043758575.1. GTDB lineage: Bacteria > Pseudomonadota > Gammaproteobacteria > Burkholderiales > Burkholderiaceae_C > Allorhodoferax. The sequence goes on along the minus strand of JAYVNF010000436.1, from coordinate 2,413 downwards.
CATGGTGGCCCCGCCCTCAAGCCGCCCTTCAATCTGGAAGCGCGCAGACTGGCCGGCTTCAGCCAAGCCGAGCTGGACGCCCTGCCCCGTCTTGTGCACTGAGCAACACCCCGCCCAAATAGCCATGCGCGCGCTGGCTCCAGGTCTAAAATGAAACGCAGAGACCACAACAGAACAGAGCCTCATGCCAGAAACCACCGTTCCCATGCCCTTGGTACCAACGCCCCCAGGCGCGCAGCGGGCGATTGCGCGGCAGGCGATTCTGGATGCAGCCCGCCGTGTCGTTGGCTACGAGCTCTTTGACCGCTCGCTGCAGCCCGGCGAACACAGCGCCGCCAGCGATGCACAGCTGCTGTTCAATGCCCTGTCCATGGCCGAGAACGATTCGCTGGCCAGCCACAAAACCATCTTCATCAACTGCACCCATGACAGCCTGGCCGGCGGCCATTTGGACCTGGTCGCGCCCGAGCGCGTGGTGCTGGAAATCCCGCCCCTGCCGCTCTCGCAGGTGGACCAGATTGGCAACCACCTGCCCAATCTGCAGTCCCTCAGCCAGCGCGGTTTTCGTCTGGCTTTTGACTTCTCGGTGCTGACGCGTTCCTACGCCAACTGGCTGCCACTGGCCTCGTTTATCAAGTTCGACATGCAGGTGCTCAAGCCCGAGGCGGTGGACGGTTTCGTCAAGCTGGCACAGGCCAAATCAGGTGCCGTGCTGATCGCCGAAAAAGTCGAAACCCCCGAACAGTTCGCCCAGGTCCAGGCGCTGGGTGTGAAGCTCTACCAGGGCTACTGGTTTGCCAAGCCGGTGATTCTGGAGGGCCAGCGCATGAGCCCCACCCAGGCCAACATCATTCGCCTGATCGATCTGGTGCGCCAGCAGTCCAGCACCAGTGACATCGAAGCGCTGCTCAAGCACGACGCCACACTGTCCTTCAACCTGCTGCGCTTCATCAACTCGGCTGGCTTTGGCATGCGCACCGAAGTCACATCCTTCAAACACGCCGTGATGCTGCTGGGCCTGAACCGCCTGTTCAAGTGGGCGGCCCTGCTGATGACCACCTCGGGCGGCGCCAACATGCCGCCAGCCGTGGGCGCCACCGCCGTGGTGCGCGGGCGCCTGATGGAGCTGCTGGCACTGGAGAAGCTGGCAGCCGAAGATTGCGACAACGCCTTTGTAGTCGGCGTGTTCTCGCTGCTGGACACCATGCTGGGCATGCCCATGGAGGCGGCCCTGGCCACGGTCTCCCTGCCCCAGCCGGTGCGCGATGCGCTGCTGCACGGCACCGGGCCCTTGGCGCCCTTTCTGGCGCTCACCGTGGCCTGCGAATCCTCGGACGACGCCGGCTTTGCCAACGCCATTGAGAGCCTGGAGTTGAGCAGCAACCAGGTCAATTGGGCCCATCTGCAAGCCCTGGCCTGGGCCGAAACTTTAGGGGTCTAACCGCGCGGGTGGTGCTGCGCATGCAGCTGGGCCAGCCGTTCGCGCGCCACATGGGTGTAAATCGTGGTGGTGGAAATGTCGGCGTGGCCCAGCAGCATCTGCACGGCGCGCAGGTCGGCGCCGTGGTTGAGCAAATGGGTGGCAAAGGCGTGGCGCAAGGTGTGGGGTGAAAGCTTTTGCGTGATGCCGGCGGCCGTGGCGTACTTCCTCACCACCATCCAGAACATCACGCGCGACATGGCGCTGCCCGCCGTGGCACCGCGCGAGGTGATGAACAGATCCTGCGTCTGCTTGCCCGCCAGCAGCTCCTGGCGGGGTGCTGCCAGGTACTGGCGCAACCAGCTGGCCGCCACTTCGCCAAAGGGCACCAGGCGCTCCTTGGAGCCCTTGCCCAGCACGCGCAGCACGTTGTCGTTCAGGCTGACATTGAACACCCCCAGCTCCACCAACTCGCTCACACGCAGGCCGCTGGCGTACATCAGCTCCAGCATGGTGCGGTCGCGGATGCCCAGCGCATTGCTGGTGTCGGGGGCGGCGAGCAAGGCCTCCACCTGCGCTTCGCTCAGGGTCTGGGGCACGCGCAAGGCCTGCTTGGCAGACTGCAGTTTGAGGGTCGGGTCCAGCTGAATCTGGTTCTCGCGCAAGGCCCAGCGGAAGTAGCGCTTGAACACGGTCAGGCGGCGGTTGGCGCTGGTGGCTTTGGTGGCCGCGTGGCGGTGCAAAAAATAGACGTTGATGTCCTCAGTCAGCGTGTCGTTCAGGGTGCGGGAGCGTTCGGACAACCACTTGCCGTACAGCGTCAAATCGCGCCGGTAGGCGGCCAGCGTGTTTTTGGACAAGCCCTCTTCCAACCAGATGGCGTCAATGAACGCGTCGATGGCGGTTTGGCTGCTTACGAGGTGGGTGGTGGACATGGCTGGCGCAGTGTAAGCGCCTGCGTGCAGGACGCAGCATCCTGGCTGGTATTCTTGC
>JAYVNF010000435.1:0-9665 GCA_043758575.1 Rhodoferax sp. | reverse complement strand
GCGCCCAGCTGGCCTTGGATGGCGGGTAGCACCTCTTTTGCAAAATCGGGATAGTGTCGGTTGAAGTTTTCCGAGGTGTCCAGCTCAAAGCGGCCCATGGGCTTGTGGTCCAGGCGCTGCGCCAGGCCTATGGGGTTGGAGACTGGCACCAGGACCACTTCGCCAGCGAACTGACCGGCCGCCTCAGCCGCTTCCAGCAGGGGGCGCAAATGGTAGGCAGCCAGCATGCCGGGCAGCTCTTCGGCATGCAGGCTGGCCTGGATGTAGACCTTCAGTCCACTTTTGGAACTGCTGGCGGGCTGGCCAAAGTGAAAGCTGCTAAGGCTCTTGTGGCTGCCCAGGCTGGGGGAGAGCAGGGGGTGGTCTATGCGTTGCATGGGGGTTCAGTGTTTGCGGGGTGCCAGGTAGGCCAGGAAGTGCCGCTCGGCCAGTCGGAACAGGCCGATCAGGCAGAAGGAGGCCACCAGGTAAATGGCGGCTGCGGTGATGTAGGCCTCAAATGGCAGGTAAAAGTCAGAGTAGACCCGGCTGGCCGCAGCCGTCACGTCCAGCATGCTGGGCACGGCGCTGGCCAGGCTGGTGCTTTGCAGCATCATCACCACCTCGTTGCTATAAGCCGGCAGGGCGCGGCGCAGGGCGCTGGGCAAGACGATGCGCAGCATCACCTGGAAGCGGCTCATGCCAAAGGCTTGCGCGGCTTCGATCTCGCCGGCGTTGGTTTCGCGGATGGCACCGGCCAGCATCTCGGCGGTATAGCCGGCCGTGTTCAGGCTGAAGGCCAGGAGGGCGCAGAAGAAGGGTTCCTTAAAGTGCGTCCAGGGCCAGACATCGTCCCAGCGCGCCTGTATCCACTCCAACTGGCCCAGGCCGTAGTAAATCAGGTAGACCTGAATCAAGAGCGGCGTGCCACGTATGACATAGGTATAGGCGCCGACGACCCAGCGCAGCCCTTTCCAGGGGCCGGTCAGGGCCAGGGCAAACAGCAGGGCCAGCACGCCGCCAATTACCAGCGAAGAAAACAGCAGGCCCAGGGTGGTCAGGATGCCCTGGCCATACAGCGCCAGGTTCTCTGGCTGAAAAATTACCGACCACTTCATAGCGTGCCCCGTTTCGCGCCCAGGCTGTAGCGTTCGTTGAGCTTGCGCAGCGCATACAGCGAGACCGTGGTGTAGACCAGAAACAGCACGGCGGTAAACAGGTAGAAGGCGAAGGGCGAGCGCGTGGCCGCGCTGGCCTGCTTGGCCAGGTAGGTCATTTCTTTCAGGCCAATCAGGCTGACCAGGGCTGTGGCCTTGATCAGGACCAACCAGTTGTTGGTAAAGCTGGGCAGTGCATAGCGCACCATTTGCGGCGCGGTGATGCGCATAAAGGTTTGCACCCGGCCCATGCCAAAGGCCCAGGCCGCTTCCATCTGCCCCTTGGGGATGGAGAGGATGGCGCCGCGGAAAGACTCGGTCATGTAGGCGCCGTAAATAAAGCCAATCGTCAGCACACCGGCAAAGAAGGGGTTGATGTCAATATTGCCGGTACTGCCCATCGCGGCCAGCAGATGGTTCAGGCCAATCGTGCCGCCATAAAACACCAGCAGCATCACCACCAGATCGGGGATACCGCGAATCACCGTGGTGTAGGTGGTGGCAATCGCCACCAACACCTTGTTGCCAGAGAGTTTGGCTGCGGCACCCAACAGACCCAGAATGATCGACACCAGCAGAGCCAGGAGCGACACGCCCACAGTGAGCAGGGCGCCGTGCAGTATCGAAGAGTAGTAACCGTTCATAGCGTGCCTAAGTGACAGTCATCGTGGAGACAAACAAAAACGACAGCGGGCAGGGGCTGCGCGCTGTCGTTCATGAGGGCTGCGGGCTTATTCGCCGTAGACGTCGATGTTGTACTTGGCGAAGTACTTGTCGGCCATGGTCTTGTAGCTGCCGTTGGCACGGATGGCCTTGATGGCTTCGTTCAACTCGCCCTTGAGCTTGTCTTCACCCTTGCGCAGGGCAATGCCGGCGCCGTAGCCGTAGTACTTGGGTTCCTTCAGGTCGGGGCCGACCAGGGTGTAGTTGGCACCCTCGGGCTTGCTCAGGAAGCCACCGGTGACTTCCATGAAGTCGGCCACGGTGCCATCCAGACGGCCGGACTTGATGTCCAGATAGACCTGGTCCTGCGCTTCGTAGGAGTTCACCACCACACCGGCGGTCTTGAGTTCACCCAGGGCGTATTTCTCTTGCGTGCTGCCCTTGAGGACACCGATTTTCTTGCCCTTGATGGAGGCCGGGTCGGTGTACTTGACGGTCTTTTTCAGCACGATGCGGCTGGGGGTGTTGTAGTACTTGTCGGTAAAGTCGACTTCCTTCAGGCGGTCGTCGGTGATGGACATGGAGCTGATGATGACGTCGTACTTCTTGGCGTTCAGGCCGGGGATCATGCTGTCCCACACCTGTTCGACAAACTCGCACTTGCGCTTGATCTGCTCGCACAGGGCGTTGGCCACATCCACGTCAAAGCCGGTGGGCTTGCCGTCGGCGGTCTTGAAGGTAAAGGGCTCGTAGGTGGGGTCGATGGCGACCTTGAGCACGGCGGCTTCAGGAGCCGGTGCGGAGGCGGCGGCCGCAGGGGCAGCAGCAACAGGAGCCGCTTCTTCTTTTTTGCCACAAGCGGCGAGCAGGGAAGCAGCGGTCAGTGCCAAAAGCAATTTCTTCATGTTCGGTTTCCTTGGGTTACCCGGGGCAATGCTGCACGGGTGTGTTGATGGGAATGCAAAAAATGATTCTACGGTCCAAAGCACGCAATATTGGTGCCTGTTTGAACTTGGCTGTTGGGGTTTGTACGGTGCCAATTGCTGGCCCGCGCGGATAGCAGCAACGCAAAGACCCCATCGCCGAGTAGCCTTGTCCCAGGTCATGGCATGGGTAAAACCTTACACTCCATGCTTATCTCCCCCCGGTATCCCTGATGAACGCCCCCTTAGACGTCTCTTTTTTCGCGCGCGCCGCAAAACCGCTGTCCAGCTACCGCAAGTACTGGGCCTCGCGCTTTGGCACGGCCTCTTTCCTGCCAATGAGCCGCGCCGAGATGGACAAGCTGGGCTGGGACAGCTGCGACGTCATCCTGGTCACGGGCGACGCCTACGTGGACCACCCCAGCTTTGGCATGGCCGTGATCGGCCGCATGCTCGAAGCGCAAGGCTTTCGCGTGGGCATAATCGCGCAGCCGGATTGGACCAGTGCCGAGGCCTTCAAGGCCTTGGGCAAACCCAATCTGTTCTGGGGTGTGACCGCGGGCAACATGGATTCCATGATCAACCGCTACACGGCGGACCGCAAGATCCGCAGTGACGACGCCTACACCCCAGGCGATGTGGCCGGCAAGCGCCCCGACCGCGCCGCTATTGTCTACAGCCAGCGCTGCCGCGAAGCGTATAAAGACGTGCCGCTGATTCTGGGTGGCATCGAAGGAAGCCTGCGCCGCATCGCCCACTACGACTACTGGAGCGACAAGGTACGCCGCTCCATCGTGGTGGACGCCAAGTGCGACCTGCTGCTGTACGGTAATGCTGAACGCGCCTTGGTGGAAATCGCGCACCGTTTGGCGGCAAACGAACCGGTCACCGCCATCACCGATGTGCGGGGCACCGCCTTTGTGCGTCGCCCCGATGACGCCACCGGACGCGATTGGTTTGAAATTGACTCCCGCAGCGTGGACGAAGTGGGCCGGGTCGAGGCCCACGTCAACCCCTATATGACCACCAGCGAGCAGGCGGCCGGGCAGGGCGCTACCTGCGCCAAGGAAGACCAGGCCAAAGAGGTGGCAGAGGCCGCAGAAAGCGCGGGAAAGGGTTCCGGTGCAGCCGCCGCGCCTGGCAAAGCCGGCTTCGCGCCAACCGCTGCTCTGGCTGGCGCGAAGCCACCAAGTGCCGCCACATCGCCCATCACCTTCCACGCCAACCCGGCGCTGAAGGCCAAGCTCAAGGTCCCGCCGCGCGATCGCTCCGTCATCCGTCTGCCCAGCTACGAGCAGGTGAAAAGCGATGCGGTGCTGTATGCCCACGCCAACCGCATCCTGCACCTGGAGACCAACCCGGGCAACGCCCGTGCGCTGGTGCAGGCGCACGGCGAGGGCGTGACCGCACGCGATGTGTGGATCACCCCGCCGCCCATTCCGCTGACCACCGCCGAGATGGACCTGGTGTTTGACCCGCCCTATGCGCGCAGCCCGCACCCCAGCTATGCGGATGAAAAAGGCAGCCATGACGGCGCCACCAAAATCCCGGCCTGGGAGATGATTCGTTTCTCCATCAACATCATGCGCGGCTGCTTTGGCGGCTGCACCTTTTGCTCGATTACCGAGCACGAGGGCCGCATCATCCAGAGCCGCTCGGAAGACTCGGTCATCAAGGAAATCGAGGACATACGCGACAAGGTCAAGGGCTTTACCGGCACCATCTCGGATCTGGGCGGGCCGACCGCCAATATGTACCGCCTGGGTTGCAAGACGCCGGAAATCGAAGCGGCCTGCCGCAAGCCCAGCTGCGTCTACCCCGGCATCTGCCAGAACCTTGGCACCGACCACGGCCCGCTGATCAAGATGTACCGTCGGGGTCGTGCGCTCAAGGGCATCAAAAAAATCCTGATCGGCTCGGGCCTGCGCTATGACCTGGCCGTGAAGAGCCCGGAGTATGTGAAAGAGCTGGTGCAGCACCATGTGGGCGGCTATTTGAAAATTGCGCCGGAGCACACCGAGCAGGGGCCTCTGACCAAGATGATGAAGCCGGGCATTGGCTCCTACGACAAGTTCAAGCAGCTGTTCGACAAGTTCAGCCTGGAGGCTGGCAAAAAGCAGTTCCTCGTTCCCTACTTCATCGCCGCCCACCCCGGCACCACCGATGAAGACATGATGAACCTGGCCATCTGGCTGAAGAAAAACGGCTTCCGGGCCGACCAGGTGCAGTCCTTCTACCCCAGCCCCATGGCCACGGCCACGGCCATGTACCACAGCGGGCGCAACACCTTGCGCAAGATCCACCGCAAGGCCGAAAGCGATGACGAGACCGTGGACATCGTGCGCGGCGAAAAGCGCCGGCGCCTGCACAAGGCCTTTTTGCGCTACCACGACCCCAAGAACTGGCCGCTGCTGCGCGAGACCCTCAAGGCCATGGGCCGCTCTGATCTGGTGGGCAACGGCAAGCACCATTTGATTCCTACTTTCCAGCCCTTGAACGATGGCGCTTATGAAAGTGCGCGCAAGAAGAACTCGACGCCGGTGGTGGTGAAGGCGGGTTCGGCTGTGAAGACCTCGAACCAGCCGGTCAAGGGCCGCATCCTGACCCAGCACACCGGTTTGCCGCCGCGTGTGACCGGGTCTGCGGGCAAGCCCGTCGCACGCAAGCCGCGCTGATTCGGGCGGCTTTCGTTTCTGCTGACCTACAGCTGGTAGTACTCGCGGCTGCTTGTGGGTGCTTCTCTGTTGCTGCCTTGCCTGTGTGTGGGTGATTGTCTGTTTTTGTCTTGCCTACGCATGGGTGCGCGGAATGGGTAAGGGTGGGCGCCTCATAGTGGCTACCACAAATCGGCACCCACCCTTACCCATTCCGCTCACAGGAGCGCTGCTTCTCGCGGCGAAAAATACCGCACACCAATTGGCATCCGGAGCGCGAGGTATTGAAATGTTGGTTCACCCAGGGTCGCGCGGGAAGGGGATATGCCGGGTGACGATTTGTGATAGCTATGAGGAGCCCGGCATATCCCCTTTCTGCGCAGCGAGAGAAAGAGCCTCCTGCGCAGCGAGGCAGAAAGGCCCACTCTTTAGAAAGAGAAGCTACCCCTGCCACACAGAAAATCAGGAATCCATATCCAGGTAGGGCGCAATATTCGCCATGGCCCGGTCCACATACAGATCCTTCTCCCCCACCGGCGCCACATAGTGCATCGCCGCTTTGGCCGCTTCCAGACCCTCAAACCGCGCAATGATCCAGGCCGCCAAATACTGGGACGCCAGGCAGCCACCCGCCGTGGCAACATTGCCCGCCGCGTAGAAGGGCTGGTTCAGCACATCCACGCCGGCCTCTTGCACCCAGGGTTTAGTCAGCAGGTCGGTGCAGGCGGGAATTTTCTTCAAGAAACCCAGCTTGGCCAGCATCAAGGCGCCCGAGCATTGCGCACCTATGAGCTGGCGCGCGGGGTCCAGCTGCAGCTGCCCCATGATGCTGGCGTCATTGGCGATGTCGCGGGTCTTCATGCCGCTGCCAAAGAGCACAGCGTCCGCTTCACAAGCCTGCGCCAGCGTGGACTGCGCATGCAGGGTCACGCCGTTCATGGAGGTGACGGTGGGGCTGGGGCAGGCCAGCGTGACGCGCCAGTCGGGCTTTTTGATGCGGTTCAGAATGCCCAGGGCAATCATCGAGTCCAGTTCATTGAACCCGTCGAAGGTAAGTATGGCGATGTGCATGGTGCCAATTTAACCAGCTACCGGGTTTGGCACTGCGGGCCGGTCCACAGGACAGGTCGCGCCGACTTTTGCATTACTCCGGATAAGGAGTAAAATTACATCGTAAATGGAGTAAACACCATGCCCGCTACCCACACTCTGCGCTACCCCGCCACCCGTTTTGAGCCCGCCACCCCGGTAGACCTGGGCGAGCGGGCCCAGCGCGAGCGCCTGTCGGCCTCGGCCCTTAAGGGCTTCTTCAATATCGCGTTGCAGTGGAAGCTCAAGGACGAAGACGCCCGTGAACTCTTGGGCGGTGTGGCCAGCAGCACGTTTTACGAGTGGAAGAAGAACCCCAAACGGGTGCTGGACGTGGACCGCATCACGCGCATTTCCTACCTGGTGGGCATCTACAAATCGCTGCACATTCTGTACGGCGACAAACTGGCCGATGCATGGATTGGCCTGCCCAACAGCAACAGCATCCTTGCCGGGCGCACCCCCTTGCAACACATGCTTTCCGGCGGCCTGCTGGCCATGCAGACCGTGCGTGCGTTGCTGGATGCACGGCGCGGTGGGCTATGAGTGTTGCACTGCCGCCGCTGACTTCCATCCGCCAGTTCGATACCGTGCGGCTGATCCCCAGCCGCTTTGCCAACCTGGAAGATTCGGTGCTGCGCCAAATAGCGCATGACGACGAGCATCTGCAGGACTTGTTCGACTTGGACAACGCCACCAACGCCCGCCTGGCCGCCGAGTTTGGCCGCCTCAGCGGCATCGGCGTGGACGAGCTGGTCTTTGGCATTCCCAACTTTCGCATCATCAATGCCGCCTTCTGCTACCCGCAGCCTGCCGGCAGCCGCTTCAACAGCGGCGAGCGCGGCGCCTGGTACTGCGCCTTTGATGCAGACACCGCCCTGGCCGAGGTGATTTTTCACAAGACCGTGGAGTACGCCGAGATCAACTACTTTATCGACAGCGTGAGCTACCAGGGTTTCTATGCCGACTTCAACGCCGGGTTTCATGATCTGCGCGGCAGCAAAAAGCACCGCAACTGCCTGGACGCGCAAAGCTATATCGCCTCCCAGGAGCTGGCGGCCCAGCTGCTGGAGGCCGGTGCACTCGGCCTGGTCTACCCCAGCGTGCGCCATGCAGTGGGAACCAACCTGGCCTGCTTTCGCCCGGCTTTGGTAGGCAATGTGCGCAGGGCCAGCAGCTACCAATTGACTTGGAAGGGCAGCAGCACGCCCGAGGTACGCAAGCTGGACTGAATCACTTCAAGGTGTGCAGCGGTATGTCCCGGGCCACAGCCAACGCGTCCAATTGCTTGCGCGTCTTGCCAGCCACAAAGGTGGCAATGGCAGCCTGGGTTTGCGGCCGCAGCATGTTGGACACGGATGTGTCGGCCAGGCCTGCGGCGCTTGCCAGTGCCGCTGCAAAATGCGGCTCCAGTGCAGCCAGTGCCACGCGGCCGTTCTTGCAGGCATAGACCCGGTAGCCCGCGTGTGCGCCACCCACCATGGCGTCGGCTGCGGTCACGCCCCAGGCGCGCGGCAGGCCCAGGTAGGCCGCAGCGTCTGACAAGGCCACCTCCAGGCGCACACTTTTTCCTTTTTGCAGCTGCTGCAAGCGGGCTTGCAGCACCGCTTCGCTGACCAGCAGCGAGCCGCCCATGTCGGCATACAGCGTGGCGGGCAGTTCCAGGCCTCTGATCAGATCGTTCTCGGCCACGTAGGTCAGGTCATGGCCGGGCTCTTCGGCCCGTGCACCCAGCGCGCCAAAGATGGCGACCATGGACAGGCGCGGGTAGCACTTGTGCAGCATCTTCCACTCCAGCCCGAGCTTGCAGAGGGCAGAGGGGCGAAACGAGGTCAGCAGCACATCGGCTTGCCTGAGTTCGCGCTGCAGAATGGCCTGGCCTTTCTCGGTCTTCAGGTCAGCCACCACGGTGCGCATGCCCTGGTGCAATGCGGCATAGGCTGTGGGGCTGTATTGGGACATGGGGTCGCCGGTGGCGCCTGCGGGCGCGCTGGGGTGGGCGGGAGGCTCCAGCTTGACGCAGCGGGCGCCCATGGCCTGGCAGCGCATCAGGGCTGCAGGACCGGGCAGGTTCAGTGCCAGATTCAGGATGCGCACGCCTTTGAGTGCTTGCAGGGCTGCGGATGTGGGGCTGGCCGATGGCATGTGCGTTCCTGTCAAATGGAGTGGGAAGGAATGGGATGGAAGAGGGAAGCTTGGCGGGGAGGGCGTTGCGGCTGCGGCCCATGATAGGGGCAATAATGTGGGCTCTGTCCATCCCGCGCCATAGCCGTGCGCCAACCCGAAGGGCCACCCATTGATTACGCCACCGGTCGCACTCGAACTGTTTCCCGAATTACCCCCTGGCGCGCCCGAACCGCGCGCCCGCAACCGCCGTGTGGTGCAACGCAGTGCCGCGCCAGCCGTGCCGCAACCGGCTCTGCCGCTGGCGGCCGATGCACCCGCACCCGCCAACGCAACGCCTGCCGCCCAGGCCCTGCCAGCGGCCATGGACGTGGAAGCCATGGCCCGCGCACTCGAAGCCCATGCCGACTACCGCGTGCAGCGCCGCCTTCAGCCCACGCTGCTGTGGCCTGGCACATCCACGGGCGCCATCACCCGTGTCATCGTGCTCGATACCGAAACCACCGGCCTGGACCAGAGCAAAGAGCAGATCATCGAGCTGGCCATGCTGCGCGTGGACATAGACAATGCCACCGGCCTGCCGGTAGGTGCGGTGCAGGTCTATGACGGCCTGGAAGACCCCGGCAAACCGATTCCACGCGAGGTGGTGGCGCTCACCGGTATTTCGGACGCGAACGTCAAGGGCCAGCGCCTGGACGCCGAGCGCGTGGCCGAGCTGTTGGACGGTGTGGACTTGGTGATCGCCCACAACGCCGGCTTTGACCGGCCTTTTGTGGAGAGCCGCTTTGCGCAGTTTGCGCAGCTGAACTGGGCCTGCTCCTTTGCCGATATCGACTGGAAAGCCCAGGGGCGTGGCTCGGCCAAGCTGGAGAGCCTGGCGCAAGCCAATGGCTGGTTTTACGATGCCCACCGCGCCGAGATGGACTGCCACGCCTTGCTGGCGGTGCTGGCGCAAAAGCTGCCCGCAGCCGACCACACTGGCCTGGGCCAGTTGCTGCTTGCCGCCAGCCTCCCCAGCTACGCCCTGCAGGCCACCAACGCGCCCTTCGAGGCCAAGGACAAGCTCAAGGCGCGCG
>JAYVNF010000434.1:0-3125 GCA_043758575.1 Rhodoferax sp. | reverse complement strand
CCTTTTCCACCGCCAGCCGCAGGCGCGGATTGATGCCTAGGTCGCCGCCCCCGGCGCGTGCTGCGACGGTAATCTCACGGATGATGCGTGTCCAAATCTTGCCCCGCTTTTCGTCCTGACGACCTTTGCGGTGCTGAATATTGGCCCATTTACTGTGTCCTGCCACGCGAAATCCTTTAAAAGTTCGTTACGCTTGGACTGATTGTACTTTTCGGAACCACCATGGCACAGATCTCGGACGACGGCATACTGATTGCCCAACACGCACAGGCAAAGAACCCCATCCAATGTTTTTTGCGCCCCGACAAGGCCAACCGCCATGGCCTGATCACCGGCGCCACCGGCACTGGCAAAACCATCACCCTGCAGACACTGGCCGAGGGCTTCTCCAACCTGGGCGTGCCGGTGTTCATGGCTGACATCAAGGGCGACCTGACCGGCATCTCGCAAAAGGGAGTGCTGTCGGACAAGCTGGGCAAGATCATCCAGGAGCGCGGCTTTGATACGCCCGCGTTCCAGGCCTACCCGGCCACGCTGTGGGACGTGTTTGGCGAACAAGGCCACCCAGTGCGCGCCACCGTCAGTGACCTTGGGCCCCTGCTGCTGGCCCGCATGCTCAACCTCAACGAAACCCAGGAAGGCGTGTTGCAACTGGTGTTCAAGATTGCCGACGACGACGGCCTCTTGCTGTTGGACATGAAGGACCTGCGTGCCATGTGCCAGCACGTGGGCGACAACGCCGCCAGCTACACCACCGAGTACGGCAACATCAGCGCCGCCAGCATAGGTGCCATCCAGCGCGGCCTGATGCAGGTGGAGCAACAAGGCGGCAACCTGTTCTTTGGCGAGCCCATGCTCAACATTGCCGACTTCATGCAGACCGACACGAGCCGTGGAACCACCCCAAGCGGTGGGGGCAAAGGTGTCATCAACATCCTGGCGGCCGATAAGCTGATGAATGCGCCGCGCCTGTATGCCACCTTTTTGCTGTGGATGCTGAGCGAGCTATTCGAGTCTCTGCCCGAGGTCGGCGATCTGGACAAGCCCAAACTGGTGTTCTTCTTTGACGAGGCGCACCTGCTGTTCAACGACGCACCCAAGGTGCTGATCGAACGGATTGAGTTGGTGGTGCGTCTGGTGCGCAGCAAGGGCGTGGGTGTGTTCTTTGTCACACAAAACCCGCTGGACGTACCCGACACCGTGCTGGCCCAACTGGGCAACCGGGTGCAGCACGCGCTACGCGCCTTCACGCCGCGCGACCAGAAGGCCGTCAAGGCAGCGGCCGACACCATGCGCGCCAACCCGGGCCTGGACGTAGCCGCCGCCATCACCGAGCTGGGTGTGGGCGAAGCCCTGGTCAGCCTGCTGGATGAAAAGGGCCGCCCCTCTCTTACCGAACGCGTCTTCATCATTCCGCCCTCCAGCCAGATCGGCCCCATCACGGCGGCGCAGCGCAAGGAGCTGATCGACAATTCCATCGTCGCCGGCGTGTACGAAAAAACCGTGGACCGGGCCTCGGCCTTTGAATCGCTCAAGGGCGGCAGCTCCAGCCGCGCACCCGCCAGTGCCACAGCGCCCGCGCCTGCGGCCAATACGCAGTCCGCCCCCGCGCCTTCGGTACGCGGCGTGCCGGCCACGCCCGCCGAAGCACCGGCCGCACCCGAGCGCGGCATTCTGGACGGCATTGGCGACTTGCTGGGTGGTGGCACCCACCGCACGCGCACCAGTGCCGGCGAGCAACTCATCAAGAGCGCGGCCAGCGCGGTGGGCCGTGAAGTCGGCCGCCAGATTATTCGCGGCGTGCTGGGCGGCCTGTTTGGCAGCAGCCGGCGCTGAACCCGACCCATCTGAGACAGGGAAGACAACCCGCTCCGCAGCGCCACCAAGAGCGTTCCATCCGCCCCCACCCCTTCAAAGAAAGAAGCCCACCATGATTGCCATAGACCCCGCAGCCCGCGCCAATGTGCACCTGATAGACCATCCGCTGGTGCAGCACAAGCTCACCCTGATGCGCAAAAAGGAAGCCAGCACCAACAGCTTTCGCCGCCTGCTGGGTGAGCTCAGCAGCCTGATGGCCTATGAGGTGTGCCGCGACATGGCGCTGCAGGATGTGGTGATCGAGACCCCGCTGGAGACCATGACGGCCAAGATGATTGATGGCAAGAAGCTGGTGTTCGTGAGCATTCTGCGCGCCGGCAACGGCATTCTGGACGGCGTACTGTCGGTGGTGCCAGGCGCCCGGGTGGGCCATATCGGCCTGTACCGCGACCCCACCACTTTGCAGGCGGTGGAGTACTACTTCAAGATGCCCAAGAACATGGAAGAGCGCGATATCGTGGTGGTGGACCCCATGCTGGCCACCGGCAACTCGGCCGCTGCAGCCGTCACACGCCTGAAGGAATGCAAACCCAAGTCCATCAAGTTCCTGTGCCTCTTGACCTGCCCCGAGGGCATCAACACCATGTTCCAGGCGCATCCGGATGTGCCGGTGTACACGGCCGCCATTGACCGAGAGCTCAACAGCCATGGCTACATCCTGCCGGGTCTGGGTGATGCTGGCGACCGCATTTTCGGGACGCAATGATGGGCAAGCTCGACCTGGATCTGCAGCGCCTGGCCCTGCAAGAAGAACGTTTGGTGCTGGAGCGCTTTGATGAAGCGGTGGCCTGGCAGCTGGGCAGCTTCATCAAGGCACTGTGTGAATCGCGCCAACAGGCACTCACCATCGAAATCCGCCGCGCCAAAGAGACGCTGTTTTTCTATGCCATGCCGGGCACCACGCCGAATAACGCCGAGTGGGCACGGCGCAAGCGCAACACGGTGGATTTGCTACAGCGCAGTTCGTATTCTGTGGGCTTGGCGCACCAAAAGGACAACACCTCTTTGCCGCTGAAATGTGGTGTGGCTTTGGCGGACTATGCCGAGCATGGCGGCAGCTTTCCGATTCGGGTGAAGGGGGTGGGCTGTGTCGGTACGGTGACGGTGTCGGGGGTGCCGCAGCGGGAGGACCATGCGATTGTTGTTGAGGCTCTGGCTGCTTTGTGTGGTGTGGCTTTGGTTGATGTGGCGTTGGATTGATTGTTGAGGTTTTTTTGTTGCTTTCTTTTCTGCGGAGCTTTTGTAGG
>JAYVNF010000433.1:0-3130 GCA_043758575.1 Rhodoferax sp. | reverse complement strand
GCCACCAACCCACCCGCCAAACCCGCTGCCTGATGCAGGCGCTTGTTCAGCAGCAGGTAGGCGCGCCGGTGCCAACGGTCTCAGGCGAGGCAAGTCCTGTAAGGGCGTCCGCTGTGCGCGCCATCGTGCTCGACACCAACATCGTGTTGGATCTGTTTGTCTTCAACGACCCCGCCACCCCTGCTTTGCTGCAGGCTTTGCAGGCCGGTGGTCTGCGCTGGATCGCCAGCCCGCCCATGCGCGACGAGCTGGAGCGGGTGCTGGCTTACACCCACATCGTGCCGCGTCTGGATTTTTACAAGCTCAGTGCTGCCGCCGTGCTGGCACGCTTTGACGCCATGGTGCAGATCGTGGAGGTGGCGCCCAAGGTGCAACTCACCTGCAAAGACGCCGACGACCAGAAATTCATCGACCTGGCCGCTGCCCACCAGGCCGTGCTGCTGAGCAAGGACCATGCGGTGCTGGCCCTGGCCAGGCGGCTGTGCGCCTTTGGCGTGCAGACCGGCAAGGTGTTCGCAAACGATTGATTTGTCCGCGCTGTAGGAGGACTGTGTCTACCAAAACGCTGGCCTGCTCTGCGTTAACACCCGCGGCGTCACCGAATTCACTCTCGGCGTCCGGGTGAATCCAGTAGCTCACCCCAGTCGGGCGCGCACGCGCACAAGGGCTTCTGCTCCATTGACCATGGCCACTTTTCCGGTTTGCACGTCTGCACGGCGCTGCTGGGCTAAATCCAACCAGGCTTTTTGGGCATCCGATTTCGGCTCAAAGCTGGCAATCAGCAACTCCAGCAACTTGGTACGTTCCTCTGCTGGCAGGTCGAGCACTTCGGCTGCGAGATCATGTGCCTGCGTAGTCATGCGTTCTCCTGTAATTGGGGCATTTCAAGCATGCCACAAATGGGAGTTGCCGATCTGCATGCGCATGAAGGCAGCGTTGCCATAGGGCAAGCCCGCCTCACGCCGCCAGCGCCAACACCTCTTCCCCCTGCAACAAAAAGCTCTCGGCGGCAGCGCGCGGCCAGCTCATGCGGTAAATCTGTGGCAGCGCCTGTAAATCACTTGCCAGCAGGGCGCGGTCCGGCAGCTGCGTCAGGATCAGCTGCGCCAGCGAGCGCACCTTCTGGTCGGTGGAGCGGCGTACGATGTGGTGGGCGGTGATCTGGTTGGGGTGCTCAATGCCTGCGGCCTGCACCAGCTCCTGCAGGGCGTGCAGGGTCTGCTGGTGGAAATTGAAAACGCGCGTGGCCTTGTCCTCCACCACCAGCGACTGCTGGCGCTGCGGGTCCTGCGTGGCCACGCCGGTGGGGCAGCGCCCGGTGTGGCAGGTCTGCGCCTGCAGGCAGCCCAGCGCAAACATGAAGCCACGCGCGCTGTTGCACCAGTCGGCGCCCAGGGCCATCAGGCGGGCAATGTCAAAGGCGCTGGTCACCTTGCCAGCGGCGCCCACCTTCACCTGGTCGCGCAGGCCCACACCGCGCAGCGTGTTGTGCACCAGCAGCAGGCCCTCCTGAAGGGGCGAGCCCACATGGTCGGTGAACTCCACCGGTGCCGCACCGGTGCCACCCTCGGCGCCATCGACCACGATGAAGTCCGGCGTGATGCCGGTGGCCAGCATGGCCTTGACCATGGCAAACCATTCCCAGGGGTGGCCTATGCAGAGCTTGAAGCCGGTCGGCTTGCCGCCCGAGAGGGTGCGCAGCTTGTCGATGAAATGCATCATCTCCACTGGCGTGGAAAAGGCGCTGTGCGAGGCCGGTGAGACGCAGTCCACACCCTCGGGCACGCCGCGTGCGGCAGCAATTTCGGCGGTAACCTTGGGGCCGGGCAGCACGCCGCCGTGGCCCGGCTTGGCGCCCTGGCTGAGCTTGAGCTCAATCAGCTTGACCTGCGGGTCCTGGGCATTGGCGGCGAACTTGTCGGCATTGAATGTGCCGTCCTCGTTGCGGCAGCCAAAGTAGCCGGAGGCAATTTCCCAGATCAGATCGCCGCCGTTTTTGCGGTGGTGGGTGGAGATGGATCCCTCGCCGGTGTCATGGGCAAAGTGCCCGCGCTGGGCGCCGGCGTTGAGCGACTGGATGGCATTGGCACTGAGCGCGCCAAAGCTCATGGCCGAGATATTGAACACGCTGGCGCTGTAGGGCTGGGGCCGCCCTGCGCCTATGGTGATGCGAAAGTCGTGCGACTTCAGACGGGTGGGCGCCACCGAATGGTTGATCCATTCATAGCCCTCGGCATGCACATCCAGCTGCGTGCCAAAGGGGCGCTTGTCTACCTGGCCCTTGGCGCGTTGGTAGACCAGCGAACGTTGGGCGCGCGAGAAGGGCGAGGCATCGTTGTCGGCCTCGAAAAAATACTGGCGAATTTCCGGGCGTATGGATTCGAGCGCGAAGCGGATATGACCTGTGACGGGGTAGTTGCGCAGGATGGAGCGCTTCTTTTGGCGCAGGTCGTAGATGCCCACAGCCACCAATGCGGCAAACAGCAGCAGCGGCAAGCCACCCACCCCAAACACCAGAAGACTGAAACCACTCAGCAAAAAACCCAGGCAGCACAGGCCAAAGGCCAGGTAACGGGTGGGGAAGAATTTATCGAGTGTCTCAATCATGCAAGGTCTCCTAGGGCGCGACAATAGCAGCCACCCCCCGTTTTGCACAGCCCATGACACCAAATACCTTGCCTCCCTCCGACGCCACTTCCATCGCCCTGGCCCCAACGGCCCTGAGCCCGGAAGAGTTCGACGAAATCGACACCATCCTGGACGACCTGCGCCAGCGCTTTGAAGAGACACCGCAATGGGAGTTCTGCGAAGGCTTTATGGCCGCGCTCATCGTCTGCCGCCGTGCCATACCGCAGGCCGAGTACCTGGCCGTGCTGCTCGACAGCGGCGATGCGGATGAACCGGCGGATGGTGCAGATGCAGCCGTCCCAGGACCTTTTGCGGACGCAGAACAGGCCGCACGCTTTCTGGAACTCTGGCAGCGCCGCTGGACCGACATTGAGCAAGGCCTGGCCGCTGAAGTGGAGAGCCTGGACGACGAGCGCGCCTACCATCCCGAGGTGATGGACGTGCGCGGCGCCGTGGCCGCCCTGCCAGAAGCAGAGCGCGCGGCCATGGCCGGCGAGGACCT
>JAYVNF010000432.1:0-3138 GCA_043758575.1 Rhodoferax sp. | reverse complement strand
AGCGCGCGACAGGCACGCCTACAAACATCGCGAATTGGCGGTGAAAGTGAAATTTGGAGAACATGGCAACCCGACTGAGCGCTTCCAGCGACAGATCGCCATTGAGGTTGGCATCGATGTAACTCAGTACAGCGTCGATACGTTGTGCGTACAACGCGGATGGTGTGGTGTCGGTCATCATGGTGCGCTGTTCATATGCAGGCATGGTGACACGGGCAAACAAAAAAAGCCTAGCCGAACTTGCTGATCAAGCCCCGAGTCACTTTCAGCCGTCCGTTCACAGCACCCGCTGCACAAACCAGAACGCCGACAAGCCCAGCAGCGCCCACGATCCCGCGCGCAGCACCCAGCGGTCATACAGGGCTTTGTCCACCAGAGGCTGTGACACGATCAACCACCCGGTGACCGCAATCAATTGGCCGGCTTCCACGCCCAGATTGAAGCCCGCCAGCGCCCAACCCAGCAGGCCCGATGGGGCCGCGGCGTCTATCAGCAGGCCGGCAAAACCATAGCCATGCACCAGGCCAAAAGCACCGGCCAGCAGCTCGGTACGCAGCCAGCGCTGGGGATACACATTGAGCAGGGCAGACACACCGATGGACAGCGCAATCGCCGGCTCCACCCAGTTGGCAGAGACGCTGGTGTAACCCAGCGTGGCCAGCATCAGGGTGATGGAATGGCCCAGCGTAAAGGCAGTGATGGTGCGCAGCAAGCTGCCCCATTCGGTGCGTTGGGAGCGGGTCTGCGTTGCCCGTGCGCCAGGGCTGGCCGGGATGGCCAGACGCGGCCAGATCCGCAAATGCAGCGGCAGCACCAGGGCCAGCAGAAAAGCCAAGTGGTCATAGCCTTCCAGCAAGTGGTGCACCCCCAGCCAGAAATACTGGCCCAGGCTGCGCCAAGCGGAGTCGGGTTGTGCGCTGGTGGCCGCCGCGGGGCTGGTCGTTGCCGTCCCCGCGGCCGTGCCCGGCAGGGCCGGCGCAGCGGCTTTGTGCAGAACCGTTGCCTGGGTCTGTGTGGGCGACAGCGTCAGCAGCAGGTCGGCTCCTTCCAGCCTGCCGGCCAGCAGCAAACGGTGGCTGGCATCCTCGGTTCGGAACAGGGTGTAGCGCAAGGCCAGGGGCGCACCGGCGGGGCTAGCAGGCTCGGCCTTGAAGCGCACATAGGCGCCGTCCCCGCGCGCCTCCAGTCCATCGAACTGCCACTGCAGTGCCGGCACATGCTCAAGGCCGATCTCCTTGGACAACACGGCGCTGATAGCCGGTGTGGCGGCCTTGATTTCAGCCCAGCTGACCTTGCCATCGCCATTGCTGTCGATGTTCACCACCAGCACCAGGTCCTTGATGGCGACGGCGTAGCGCAGGCTTAGCGTCGGCTGGTCAGTGACTTGCATATAGGCATCACTCCCCTTGTGCGCCCAGGCCCCACCGCTGCAGGCCAGCGCCAGCAGCGGGGCGATCCCATAGTGCAGCGCCGGTTTCAGCAGCGCGCTCATGGCTTGCCCTTGGCAGCTTGCACCTGCAAGCGCTGGTCTTTCAGGCCGATGGCGGCAAGCGCCTGCTGGAATGCCAACAGGGCTTGGTCGTCGCCGGCTGCGCGCGCGCTTTGCAGCGCCAGCCACCAGTCAATCGGTTCCTTTTGCAGCTGGATATTCTGTTGCGCCCGTTGCAGGGCGGCGCGGGGCTGGTCGTCCAGCCAGAGTGCAATCAGGCCGGCCTCACGGGAGTGCAAGGACACATCGTCGCCCCGCAGGCGCAGGGCAGCGTCGCGCGCATGCAGCTCGTCGGTGACGGCCTTCCAACCCTTGTCGCCCTGCAGGCGCAAAGCGTGGGCACGGCGTATCAGCACGGCATCGGTCTGCGGCAGCGGCGCCAGCACTTTGAGTGCAGCGCGGGCGCGGCCGCTGCGCAGCAGCAAATCGCTATAGGCCAGGGCGGTGTAGAGGTCGGGCTCGGCCTGCAGGCTGCGCTGGTAAGCCAGGGCGGCAGCACTGTCGCGGCCGGCGCGCTCTTCACTTTCGGCCAGCAGCGAGTCCACCCAGGCAGCCTGGGCGGCCGACGGAGCGGTGCTGAGCAGCAGCTGAAAATCGCGTGGCGTCTGCGCCGTCTGGCCTTGCAGGGATTCGGTCTCCAGGCTGCAGACCTTGGCATACCAGAGCTGGTGCGCCTGGGCCACGGCCGCGCAGGCCAGCTGGGACTGTGCGTAGCGCCCCGACAGGCGCTCCAGGCTGGCCAGGGTTAGCCAGGCCTGGGCATTGCCCGGGTCGCGCTTCAGGGCCGCACCCAAGGTGCTGTGGGCGGCGGCGAAGGCGTGGCGGCCTTGCTGCACGGTGGCCTGCATCACCATCAGTGCGGGAGGTGCGTTGGGCTTGTCCCACCACGGACTCAGCACCGCCTGGGCCCGGCCCCAAAAACGTGTGTCACCGGTCTGGCGTGCCTCATCCACCCAGGCCTTGGCCTGGGACAAGGCCTGGATCGGGTCGGGCCGGGTTTCTGGTGTTGCAGCCGTGCTGCGTTGGAACACACGCGCTGCGGGCAGCGTCTCTATGACCTGGCTGTCATGCGTGGGCCTGATCTCTGTCACAGCCTCTGCTTGCAGCAGGGTGAAGCTCAGCACGCACAGCAGCAGGCGCTGGCGATGGGGGAGTTTGCAAAAGACCATCGCCAGCTTTCTGCGTGTTCTAGATGGGCGCTGGCTCGGACGTATCGTCCGCTGCCAGTGTGGTGCTGTTGATGTCGACCGGTGCGCTGGTGTCACTGGTCGCGGCAATGCTGTCGTTCATATAGGGAACCACAGCCGCCTGGCTGATGTTGTTAACAGCCGGCGCAGTGGGTATGTTTGCTGCCGTGTTGCCGCCGCCGCCACAGGCGCTGAGTGTGAGGACGGCAAGCGCCGCCGAGGCGAGCGCCACAGAGTGAGAGGTTTTCATGGTGTTCCTTGTGAATGGAGGGGCCGGCCTGGCTTACTGAGCCCCAGGCAAGGGCGTGTTCAGGTAGGGGAAGGTGGTCAAAAACGGCACCTGGGCCTGGTCCACACCGTCGTGCACCTTGGCCGAGGTGGCGCCTAGCGGCACGCTGGCGGCGCTGCAGTTGGAGCTCAGGCTGGGCACACCGGGCACGCTGTTGAGGCCCAGGCTGTTGC
>JAYVNF010000431.1:0-9789 GCA_043758575.1 Rhodoferax sp. | reverse complement strand
ATGCTGCGGCGCATTGCCCGCTGCGCCGTGCGCGCCCTGTATGCCGAAGTGGTGTTGGAGCCCAAGCCCGGCCTGGTGTCCTTGCGTGACAACGGCAGCCACAGCGATATGCAGGCCACCACCTTTGCCCACAGCCTGTTTGCGCTGCGCCACTACTTTGGCCATATGGCCAGGGCCGGGGCGGCGGGCCAGCCGTTTGCAACATTGCAGGGCCTGGGCCTGGTGGCCGAGGCGCGCATGCTGGCGGCCACCGGGGGCATCAACACGCACCGGGGCGCGGTGTTTGCGCTGGGCCTGCTGTGCGCGGCCGCAGGGCGGCTGCTGCGGGACCGATGGGCGGGCGCAGACGCCCGTGTCAGCGCTGCCGGGCCATCGCTTCTTGCGGCCGGCGCCGCCGTGCCACCGGGTCTGGATTTTTCAGCGCACAGCCTGCGCGCCTGCTTGCTGCAGCACTGGGGAGCGGCGTTGGTTCAGCGCGCCGAGGCAGCGGCGCTGGCCGTGCCGGTGTCCAACGGCCAGCGGGCGGTTAAAACCTTTGGCTTGCGCAGCGCCGGCGCGGAGGCCGCCCTGGGTTTTCCCACGCTCTTCGAAGTCACGCTGCCGACGCTGCAACAGGCCTTGCAGCGCGGCCTGCCGCAGCGTGCCGCGCGGGTGCAGGCCCTGTTCGCAACCATGGCGGTGCTGGACGACACCAACGTGGCGCACCGGGGTGGCATGGCGGGTGTGCAGTTTGTCAAAACTGCGGCCCAGGCTTTTTTGCAAGCCGGTGGTGTGGACCAGCCCGACTGGTTGCCGCAAGCCCGTTCACTGCATGCGCAGTGCGTGGCCCAGCGCCTCTCGCCCGGGGGTGCAGCCGATGTGCTGGCCTGCGCCTGCTGGTGGCAGGAACTCAGTCCGCTGTTGACTGGCACGCAAGCTACCGTCGCGCAACTGGCCAGCGCATGAGCTACGCCCTGCTGTTTTCCGGCCAGGGCACGCAACACCCCGGCATGCTGCCCTGGCTGGAGGCCGAGCCGGCCAGCCAGGCGGTACTGCAGGCGATGGTGGCGCTGCTGGGCCCTGGCTGGCGCAGCGCGCTGGACGATGCGCACAGGCGCAGCAGCAATGCCCTTGCCCAGCCCTTGATCGTCGGCACGGCCCTGGCGGCCTGGGGCGCGTTGGCGGCGCAGCTGTCCGCGCCGCCGGTGGCAGTGGCCGGCTACAGCGTCGGTGAGCTGGCGGCCTTCGCCGCGGCCGCCGTATTGTCGGTGCCCTCGGCCATCGCGTTGGCGGCGCAGCGCGCAGCGCTGATGGATGCGGCTGTGGCCGGTGCAAAGACCGGCCTGCTCTCGGTATCGGGCCTGCGCCCGGCCCAGGTACTGCAGGCGCAGCCGGCGCTGCAACACGCCATCGACATCGGCTGGGACCAGGGTATTTACGCGGCCGAGGTGGCCCAGCTGGATGCCGCCGCCCTGGCACTGGGCGCGCTGGGCGCCCTGTGCAAACCACTGGAGGTGCGCGTGGCCTCGCATTCGCGCTTTATGGACAGCGCAGCACAAGGCTTTGCCGCACAACTGGAAGGCGTGGTGTTCTCCCGCCCGCAGTCTGCCGTGGTACTGAATGCCAGCGGCAGCAGCACGCGCAATGCCCAGATACTGCGCCAGGCGCTGAGCGCCCAGATCGCCAGCACCGTGCGCTGGGCCGCCTGCATGGACGCGCTGGCCGAACAAAGTGTGGACTGCGTGTTGGAAGTGGGTGCGGGTAGCACCTTGGCCAAAATGTGGAACCAGCGCCACCCTGGCATTCCGGCGCGCTCGCTGGCCGAGTTCCGGGATGCGGCGGGTGCGGTGCGTTGGCTGGAGCGTGCTTGCGCTTAGCGTGTGGCTGGCAACTTAATGTTCAGGCCGTCCTGCATGTCTTCGCTGTACAAAATCGCGGACATGGGTGTCAACAAAGACTTTTAGCGCGAGTTGCTCTCTTCGCGGTTAACGGCAAAGTCGACAGGCCAAGGCGCTCTGAACTTGCGCGCCGCCAACAGTTGCTCCAGCTTGTCCGGCTGGCGCAAGATGGTCACACGGACGAGTTGCTTTGCGTGTCCGGGGCTAGGTTGCAGCAAGATCTCGTCACCGTCTGCAATACCCAGCTCTTGCACCAAAGCGGCCGGCAAGCGGACCGCAAGACTGTTTCCCCATTTGGCAACTTGCATGGCACATGCTCCTTGAAGATCGGCATGGATAAATATATATCGTAGTGCGATCTGATTGGCAGTGGAGCAATTGCAACCCGACCGCAGCCGCAGCGCTTGCTAGTGCAGGGGTTGCAAGCGGGTCAACAAGCCCGCATCGGCCACATCCTGCGCATCGTGCGTGACCAACAAAGCCGGGATGCCGCGCGAGCGCACCAAACCAAACACCAGCGCGCGCATGCGCTGGCGCAGCTGCGCGTCCAGGCGCGCAAACGGCTCGTCCAGCAGCAGGGTCAGTGGTTGCGCCAAGAGGGCACGCGCCAAGGCGACGCGGGCGCGTTGGCCGCCTGAGAGCGTGGCCGGGTCGGCCTGCACGAAGTCCATCATTTCCACATCCCGCAAGGCCTGCAGCATGAGCGCCTCGCGCGCTGGGGTATCGCCCTTGGGTGTGGCGAAGAGCAGGTTCTCGCGCACTGTCATGTGGGGAAACAGCAAATCGTCCTGGAACAAAATGCCCATGCGCCGCGCCTGTGTGGGCAACTGGTCCAGGCACTGGCCGTTGAGGTGCACACTGCCCGCAAAGTGCAGCCCAGCGTCCAGCGTGCCGCAGATGGCTGCGAGCAGGCTGGACTTGCCGCTGCCACTGTCGCCCATCAGGGTGTGCACGCTGCCGGCGGCAATCTCTAGTGTCAGGTCGCGCAGCAGCACGCCGCTGGGGCTGCTGAGGCGGTGCACGGCGATGTGCAAACTCATGCGAGATGGGCGATGCGAATCGCGCCTGCGGCATCCACCTGCAGCGGAATGGCGATCAAGGCCTCGCCCACGCAGTCGCCACGGTCGCAGACACCGTCACTCCAGCGGTAGCGCGCGTAATGCACATTGCAGCTCAGGCTGGTGTGGGGCTGGAACTGCAGCAGCTCCTGGCGGCTGGCCAGTGGCACGCCGAAATGGGCGCAGCGGTTCACAAAGGCTTTGACTTCGGCGCCGCTGCGCAGCAAGAGGATGCGAAACGGGTATTGCTGCGCGGTATCCGCGGCCGCAAACACCTGCTGCATCAGCACCTGGCCGTCTTTTAGAGCCTCGTGTTGCCCCAGCAGCGTGCCCGGTTCCGGGGCATGCGGCAGGCTGTGCCAGAGAAGCGGTGGCGTGGGCGGGCCAGGCGGCGTGGGTGGGGCAGGGGTGAAAGACGCGGTCATGGCGGGATTGTGCCCAAGCCGGGCGCGGGTGCTTGTGCGGCAGTGCGCTGCGTGCGGCCGAACTGCCGGCTGCGTCCCATTCTGGCCGCCGCCGCAAACACCAGCACCGGCAGCAGCCACTGCAACCAGGCAAAGGCCGCCATCAGGCTGCGCTGGCCGCCGGAGGCCAGGCCCACGGCCTCGGTGGTCACCGTGGCCAGGCGCCCACCGCCCAGGTACAGCGTGGGCAGGTACTGGGCCACGCTGACGGCAAAGCCGACGGCAAAACCCGAGGCGATGGTGGCGCGCAGCATCGGCCATTTGGCCTGCAGCACAAACTGCCAGCGGGTTTGGCCCAGGGAAGCCGCCAGTTGCCACCAGCGCCTGTCATAGCCGCCGTAGGTGCCTGCCATGCTCAAGAGCACATAGGGCAGACAAGCCAGCACATGGGCCAGCCAGACCCCTGTAGCACTGGCATCCAGCCCCCAGGCCAGTGCCAGGCGGTGCAGACCTATGACCCACAACAGGCCGGGCAGCACCAGGGGCAGATAGACCAGGGTCTGCATGCGCGCCTGCCAGCGCGGCGATGCCAGCTCCAGCCAGGCGATCACCCACAGCAGGGCGCAGGCGGCGCTGGCTGCGGCCAGCCACAGCGTGGTCCAGAGGGTGGCTGCGCTGTCCCACACGGTGTGCCAGGCAGCCATGCTCCAACGCGCAGGCAGTAGGGCGGGGAAGGGCCAGCTGCCCATGAGGCTGCCCAGCAGCAGGGCTGCGATGATGGCGAGGTAGAGGGTGGTGAGCAACGCAGTGGCACCTAGCCCCGTACTGGCACCAGCCCGTGCAACTGCAACTGCTCTGGTACGCGGGTTGGTGCCCGCCGTGCTGCGCGTGTCAAAGCCGTGGCCGCTTGCACCCCAGCCCATACCGGATGGCACGCCGCTGCTGCGCCAACGCCGCCACAGCGGCGCCTGCCGCAGCGCCCAAGCGGCCGCTGCGCACACGAGCACCAGGGCCGCCAATGCCCAAGCGGCAGCACCTCCTTGGGCGTTGTGGTCCACATTGGCGTCCTGCAGCCATTGCCAGGCCAGCACGGCCAGGGTGGGCGGCGAGCCCGGGCCTATGACCAGCGCCACATCCACCACCGTCAGGCTGTAGGCCAGCACTGCCAGCAGGGGGGCGGCCATGCGCGCCAGCAGCTGCGGCCAGACGATGCGCCACCAGGCGGCCTGTGCGCCATAGCCGAAGCTGGCTGCCACTTGGAGTTCGCGCTGCAGGCGCAGAGCCACCTCGGGGCGCAGCAAATGGCTGCCGGCAGACCACAGCAAAAACGGAATTTCCTTGAGTGTGAGTACCGCGATCAAGCCCAGGCCCCAGGGGTCTTGCGTGGTTGGCCAGGGCGGCGGTGCGTCCAGGCCGGTGGCCCAGGGTGAGAAGAGGCGCAGCAGCCAGCCCGAGGGTGCGATCCACAGCACCAGGCCCATGGCAAAGGCGGCGTGTGGCACGGCCAGCATCCAGGCCTGGCGCTGCAGCAGGCGCTGCAACAGCGCCGGCCTGGCCGTGCGCGACAACAGCCAAGCGCTGGCTGCCGTGGCCAGCACGCTGCTGGCCAAGCCGCTGCACAGGCTCATGGCCAGTGCCGGCAATGTTTGCGGGTCGTGCCACAGGCTGCGCCAGGCTTGCGCGTCCCAACCCGCCAGAGCGGCTTGCCACAGGCTGAGCACCAGGGGTAGCAGCAACAAAGCCAGTAGCAGGGCGCTGCGGTGCTGGGGTTTAGGCATGGTTGGAGTCAGACCGGTGGGCCGCCCTATTGTGCAAGCACCACTTGCACAGTTTTGGCGAGCTGGCTGACAGACATGGACAATACCTTTGCGCTCTCAGTCCCGCAACACCGACCCCGCATACGCCAGGCCCGCCGCGACCCCACCAAACTGGTTGCCCGTGACCAGCGTAGCTCCAGGCATGGCGGTCCGCAGTGCGGCCACCAGGGGCCGCAGGGCCGATGAGCCGCCGGTGAGGTAGACCACGTCCACCTGCGCCAGGCCGGAGGCGGCCACGCAGTCCTGGGCGCAGCGCACCACCTGGGCAATCGCGCCCTGCAAGGCCAGCTGCATGCCGCTGGCGGTGACCTGTGGCGCGGCGGCTGCGTCCAGAAAGACCAGCTGCACCGCCGCATCCTGGCCACTGATGGAGCAGGCAATTTTGGCCGCCTCCACCTCGGCCAGCATGCGGTGGCCGTACTGGCCATCGAGCGCGGCCATCAGGCGCGCATGCAGGCGCTGGTCGGTGAAGTCGGTCCACAGCTCCTTGGCAAAGTGCATGGCTTTGCGAGTGTAGGCCTGGTGGATCAGGTGCCATGTGCTCAGGTCAAAGAAGACGCTATTGGGCACCGGCCGGTTGCCCGTGCCGATGTGCTTGTAGCCCAGGCTGGGCATGACGGTGGACAGGTCCAGCAGGCGATCGAAATCAGTGCCGCCTATGTGCACGCCGGTGGTGGCCAGGATGTCGGAAGCGCGGTCACTGTGTCTGCTGCGCGCCGGGTTCAGTCGGATCACGGTGAAGTCGGAGGTGCCGCCCCCAATGTCCACCACCAGGGCCACGGTCTCGGCCTGCACGCGCTGCTCGTAGTCCAGGGCGGCGGCAATCGGCTCCAGCTGGAAGGCGATGTGGGTAAAGCCAGCCTCCTGGGCGGCGCGCCCCAAGGTGGCCTGGGCCAGGGCGTCGCGCTCGGGGTTGTCATCGACAAAGTGCACCGGGCGGCCCAGCATGGCGTGCGTCAGGGGCTGGCCAGCATGCGCCTCGCAGCGGCGCTTGAGTTCCTTAAAAAACAGCACCACGATGTCGAAGTAGCGCAGGCTGCGCTCGCCCACGGCCGTGTACTCGTCCATCAGGCTGCTGCCCAACAGGCTTTTGAGGGAGCGCAGCAGGCGCCCCTCGGTGCCGGCCAGGTAGGCTTGCATGGCCTCGCTGCCATACAGCACGCTATGGGTTTCCTGGTTGAAGAACACGGCAGTGGGCATCTCGGCACGTGTGCCGTCCAGTGGCACTACTTGCAGCACGCCGTTTGCGTCCCTTAGAGCCGCCGCAGAGTTGGAAGTACCAAAGTCAATGCCCAACACCCGCTCCGCGGAGCCGACGGAAGTGGACACGCCGTTCACGCCAGCGCCGGAAGCACCTGACGCAAAAACGCGCCCATGTCTTCCACCTCTTCGCTGGTAACGTTGTGCTCGGTCTGGTAGCTGTGCCACTGCACCGGGTAACCCAGGGCCAGCAGGGTGTCGCGGGCTTCTTCGCCACGGCGGGGCACGACCACGCTGTCCTGCGCGCCGTGTGCCATGAAGATGGGCGTCAAGGCATTGGCCGGCGCGCGCTCGATGCTGAAGCGCTCGGCCAGTGGCAAATAGCCCGACAGGGCCACGATGCCGGCCAGCTTGAAGGGCAGGCGCAGGGCGATGTGCAGGGTCATGGCCGCACCCTGGCTGAAGCCAGCCAGCACGATGCGCTCGGCGGGAATGCCGCGCTCCACCTCGTTGGCAATCAGGGCCAGTACGGCGAGTTCGGAGTTCTGGATGCCGGCTGCGTCCTGGTCGCTGATCAGGTCGGTGCCGGTGATGTCGTACCAGGCCGGCATGCTGTAGCCGGCATTCACCGTGACCGGAATCGAGGGCGCGTGGGGAAAGACAAAGCGTATGCCCTGGCAGCCCGTCAAATCGAGCTCGGGCACCAGGCCGGCAAAGTCATGGCCGTTGGCGCCCAGGCCGTGCAGCAGGATCACGGCGGCCGTCGGGTTATGGGCGGATTCCATTTCAAAGCGGGGCAGGGGCTTGGGTTGCATGGCTGGTAGTCGGGTGGTCAATGTGGCGGGGGTGGCGGGAATGGCGGTGGTAGCAGGTGGGGGCGGCAGGGCTGCGGGCGCGGGTGTCTGCTGAAGCGTCAGGGGTGTGCGTTGCGGCGCTTAGCTGCCGTAACGCGCAAGCCATTCCTTTTCCAGCGGTTCCACCCAGGAGCCGTGTGGCTAGGGGATGGCAGGGGCGGCGTGCTGCACCTGGCCAGGCAGGCTCTTGGCGGCAAACAGGGCTTGTTCCGGGGCGCTCAGGCGCGCCACTGCCAGCACTGTGGGGTCGCCCCAGACGCTGGTATCGGCCTTGCGCGCCTGCGCTTCTGCGCTGAGCAAAAAGTTGGCAAACACCTGGGCACCCTGCTTGGCGGAAGCGTTCACGGGAATGGCGACAAAGTGGGTGTTGCCAATGGTGCCCCCGGCAAACTGGTAGCTGCTAATGCTGGCCTGCATGCGCCCGGCGGCAATCTCGTTGGCGGCGTCATTCGGGTTGAAGGTCAGGGCCCAGCGCAGCTCGCCGTCGGCCAGCATCTGGCGCGTGGCGGCGGCGCTGCTGGCAAATTGCTTGCCGGCGCGCCACAGCGTGGGATGCAATGCATCCAGGTAGCGCCACAGCGGCGCGCCGGCCTGGGCAAAGGCCGCCGGGGTGACCGGCTTGTAAAAGGCGTCGCGCGTGCTGCTCAGTTCCAGCAGCAACTGCTTCAAAAAGGTGCTGCCGTGGAAGTCCGGCGGGCGCGGGTAGGTCACACGCGCCGGGTTGGCCTTGGCAAAGGCCAGCAGCTCAGCGCTGTTTTGCGGAGGCTTGGGGGTGTACTTGCTGTCTACCAAAAAAGTCAGCTGTGCCATGCCCCAGGGCGCCTCCATGCCGGCCACCGGCTCGGCAAAGTCCAGCGTGGTGGTGGGCTTGCCTTGCAGGTCCACCAGTGCGTAGTTGGGCAGCGCAGCGGCAAAGGGGCCGTAGAGCAGGCCGCCCTGTTTCATGGCCAGAAAGTTTTCACCATTGATCCAGACCATGTCCACCGTGCCCTCGGTCTTACCCGCCGCCTTTTCGTTGCGCACGCGCTTGACCACATCGGCAGCGTCACTGATCTTGACGTGCTCTACGCGCACGCCAAAGCGGTCCTGCACCTGCTGCGCAGCCCAGTGGATGTAGGCGTTGATGGTGTCGCTACCGGCCCAGGCGTTGAAGTACACGGTCTGGCCGTGGGCTTCTTTGGCGATGGTCTGCCAGGCCGCCGCGTCCGCGGCATTGGCGGCAAAGCTGTGGCGGCTGGCGCCAAAGGCCATGCCGGCCCCCAGCAGGCCCAGGGCGTGGCGGCGGTTCAGCACTGAGGTGAGGGGGAGAGAGGCAGAGGTTTTCAAAGTGTGGACACGGCTAGGTTGGAAGATGGCAGACGCTCTTCTGGGTGTGCTTGGGCTGGGGAGGGTGCGAAGGACAGGTAGGCGCCGCCGCATCAGGCCAGCAAGGCCTGGGCAAATTCGCGCGCGTTAAAAGTTTCGAGTTCGTTGAGCTGTTCGCCCACGCCAATGAAATACACGGGAATCGGCCGCTCGCGCGCAATCGCCGCCAGCACGCCGCCCTTGGCCGTGCCGTCCAGCTTGGTGACGATCAGGCCGGTGAGGCCCAGCGCGTCGTCAAACGACTTCACCTGCGCCACCGCGTTCTGGCCGGTGTTGCCGTCAATCACCAGCAGCACCTCGTGCGGGGCGGTGGCGTCGGCCTTTTGGATCACACGCTTGATTTTTTTCAGCTCTTCCATCAGGTGCGCTTGGGTGGGCAGGCGCCCGGCGGTGTCGATCAGCACCACATCCTTGTTGCGCGCCTTGCCCGCGCTCACCGCGTCAAAGCTGACGGCGGCCGGGTCGGCACCGGCCTGGCTGATGATCTCCACCGTGTTGCGGTCGGCCCAGACGCTGAGCTGTTCGCGCGCGGCGGCACGGAAGGTGTCGGCCGCGGCCAGCAGCACGCTGGCACCGTCCTCGGCCAGGTGGCGCGTGAGCTTGCCAATCGAGGTGGTCTTGCCGGCACCGTTGACGCCCGCTACCATGACCACGGTGGGCGTGTGCAGGCCAATCACCAGCGGCTTTTGCAGCGGTTGCAGCAGCTCGGCCAGAATCGTGACCAACAGGTTCTTCAAGGCCACCGGGTGGGTGACGCCGCCGGCCTTGGCTTTTTTGCGCAGGGCATCGGTCAGGAACTGGGTGGCCGAGACGCCGGCATCGGCCATCAGCAGGGCGCTTTCCAACTCTTCATAAAGCGCTTCGTCGACCTTGGCGCCACCAAAGACGCCGGACAGGCTGGAGGCGGTCTTGCCCAGGCCGGCCTTGAGCTTGGCCAGCCAGGTCTGGCGCTCGGGCGCAGGGGCTGGGCTGGCGGACGCGGGGGCACTGGCATGGCTGCCAGCGCCGCTTCCGATCGCTATGGGCGCGGCCAGTGCGCTGCCAATGAGCGAGCCGCTGGTACCGATCGGCGTGGCCGTGCCAGCCGTCACAGTGCTGCCCCCGGCGGGGCTAGTGGGCAACACAGTGAGGGGGGCTGCAGCCGGCGTAGCGGCTGTCGCCGCTGGCAGGTCGGTCGCCGGGGCAGGTGCCACCGGCGCAATAACAGGGGTTTT
>JAYVNF010000430.1:0-3157 GCA_043758575.1 Rhodoferax sp. | reverse complement strand
AGGGCGACAAGAGCGATACGGGCGAGACTGCAGACCCGGCACAGGCCGCAGATGCTTCCGCGCTTGCACTGCAAGACAGCGTGCCAGCCCTGAAGGCCCGCATCGCCGAGCTCGAAGCGGAGAACGCCCAGCTGCGCGCGCAGCTGGCACAGCTGGCGCAGCCGGCCTGATGCGCCGCTGTACAGCATGTCCTTCTGGCATCTTCTGACCCGCCTGGGTGAAGCCGAAATCCTGCTTCCGGTGGCCCTGCTGACAGCCGCTGCTTTGCTGCTGCGCGAAGGCAAACGCAAGTTGGCCCTGGTCTGGCTGGCGCTGATTGCCGGCGCTGCCGTGCTGACCACGGCCAGCAAGATTGCCTTCATCGGCTGGGGCCTGGGTGTGGCGGCCATCAACTTCACCGGCATCTCCGGCCACACCATGTTTGCCTCGGCGATTTACCCGCTGTTGCTGGTGACCCTGGTGGCGCGCGGCGCGCGCGCCAGCTTCTGGTGGGCGCTGGGCCTGGGCTGCGCCATGGCGCTGTTGATTGGCATCAGCCGCATCATGGTCGGGGCGCACTCCTGGTCGGAGGTGCTGGCGGGTTGGCTGGTGGGGGGTGCGGCAACGGCCTTGGTGTTTGCGCTATGTGGTACCGAGCGCATGGTGCTGCGTCCGCTGGTGCCCTTGCTGTTGCTGGCCTGGGTGTCGGTCACGCCGGTGCAGATGCCGGGCTCTCAGACCCACTCTTTGGTGACACGCCTGGCGCTGGGCCTGTCGGGGCATGTGGTGCCCTATACACGTCGCGATCTGCTGCGCAGCGCGGAAAAAAACAATTCTTGAAACCGGCCGGTGCGGCCAACCCGCCAGACCGCGTGCGCGGCCCGACGGGTTCAAGGCTTACTTGGCCTTGGCTGCCTTCTTGGCGGGCTTGGCGGGTGCAGCAACAGGAGCTGCAGCAGCGGGGGCCTTCAGAGCGGCGCGCTGGTCTTTCAGGGCTGCGATTTCAGCGCTGAGCTTGGCTTTGCGTTCGTTGAGCTTGACCAGGTTGCCATTGATCTTGGCGATGGCCTTGGCGGCTTTGGAAACGACGGGAGCCTTCTTGGCGACGGGCTTGGCAGCAGCCTTCACTGCCGGCTTGGCGGCGGGCTTGGCCACCACTTTGACGGCCTTGGCGGGAGCAGCCTTGACGGCCTTGGGTGCAGCTTTCGGTGCGGACTTTTTTGCAGTTGCCATGATGGAAATTTCCTTTTGGTTTATTCGGCGGTTCAGAAAAATACAGACTGCGTACTGAGCCGTGTCATACGCGCGTCACGGGCGATTATCCCGGAAACCCGCGGCCTTACGCGCAAAACCTGCTGTGCGTGCCGCTTGCAGCCCTTGCAGTGTCTGTTTCCTGCAATGTCGGCTACATGCGGCAGCGTGCAAAACGCGCGCCTTGTTCCAGCACAAAGTCCTTGAAGGCACCGTTGACTCCGGCCAGCAGCGAGTCGCGCCGGTGCAGAAAACACCAGTCCAGCATTTTGGGCATATCGTCCAGATGCAGCACCGCAAGCCGCCCCGCTTCGAGCTCAATCTGAAAGGTGTGGGCCGACAAAAAGCTGATGCCCATGCCGGCCATCACCGCCTGCTTGATGGTCTCGTTGCCCGAGAGTTCCATGGACACCTTGACCTGCAGCGCCTGCGCCTGCACCAGGTGTTCAAAGAACTGGCGCGTGGCCGACTTGGGCTCGCGAAAGATGAAGGGCTCGTCCTTCAAGGCGTCCCAGTGGATGCGGCGTTTCCTGGCCAACGGGTGGTCGGCCGCGGCGACGATGCAGTGCGGATGCTGGGCAAAGGACAGGGCTTCCACATCCGCTTCGCTGGGCGGGTAGCCGGCAATCGCCACGTCCAGCTGGTGCTCCTGCAGCATGCCCAGAATCGCATCGCGCCTATCCACCGTGAGCTTGAACTTCAGCCCCGGCCATTGCTGGGCAAAGGCCATCAAGAGCTTGGGCGCGAAGTAATGCGCCGTGGGCACCACGCCCAGATGCAAGAGGCCCCCATGGCTGCCCTCGGCCATGTGGAAGGCGGCCACCGCCTCTTCGGCAATCTGCACCTGGTTGAGAATGCGCCGCGCGTGGCGCAGCATTTCTTCACCGGCTTGGCTGAGGGTGATTTTCTTGCCCTGCTTGACCAGCAGCTGCAGGCCCAGATCGGTTTCGAGTTGCTGCAACTGCATGGAGACGGCCGGTTGCGTGACGCTCATCTGCTCGGCGCCGCGCGAGTAGCTCAGGTGGCTGGCCACCGCCTCGAACAGGCGCAGCTGGCGCAGGGTCAGGTTTTTGAGGCGGGAAATCCCTGAGTTTGTTGCGCTGCCAGATGGGCGGCTGGTCTTGGCTTGCATGGGTGTTTTCCCTTGGGTTTAGGTCTGCTCTGGCTGCCTGGAAGTGCAGGGCCCACAGGGCCTGCCTGCGGCGCGCCAGGGTGTTTGGCAATGTATCAGCATTGCTTATGCATTTCATAAAAATATATGCTTGGCGCTGCTGGCTGCGGGTGTCTACAGTCCAACCCAATTGATCGACTGAACTTCTAGCTACAGACCCACCATGACCCACACACCCGCACCTTTTCCGAAGTGGAACGCTGAGCATGCCGCCGCTCTGGATGCCTCCGGCCTCTTGCTGTACCGCTCCAACCTCTTGGGCTCGGACCTGCGCATCACCAACTACGGCGGCGGCAACACCTCGGCCAAGATCGTGCAAAAAGACCCGCTCACCGGCCAGGACGTCACGGTTCTGTGGGTCAAGGGCTCGGGCGGCGATGTGGGCTCCATGAAGCTGGACGGCTTTTCCACGCTGTACCTGGACAAGCTCAATGCCTTGCAAGGCATTTACCGTGGCCCCGACCATGAAGACGAAATGGTGGCCTACCTGCCGCATTGCACCTTCAACCTGAACCCGCGCGCCGCCAGCATCGACACGCCGCTGCATGCCTATTTACCCTTTGCGCATGTGGACCATATGCACCCCGATTCCGTCATCGCCATTGCGGCCATGGCCCATAGCGAGGCGCTCACCCAGAAGATTTTTGAAGGCACGGTGGGCTGGCTGCCCTGGCGCAAGCCCGGCTTTGAGCTGGGCCTGATGCTGCAGCGCTACCAGGCTCAGCACCCCGAGCAGCGTGGTCTGGTGCTGGCCGG
>JAYVNF010000429.1:0-3167 GCA_043758575.1 Rhodoferax sp. | reverse complement strand
ATTTCACATGGGAGCACACAAGGCTGAGAAGCAGCCGTCTCGGCCCCTTTGAGGGGCTAACAATTTCAAGCCCCCGGCTTTGCCGGGGGTAGTTGACTACATAAACGTATATAAAGGGTTTCTGGCCTGCGGTGCGAAAATGAAATCGTGACCACCTCCAGCCCCATCCTCACCACCGCCACCCCCGCCTACAGCGCGCTGTGCGCCACCTTCACCCGCCTGTACCGCTACGGCCATCTGGCCTCGATTGCCGGTTGGGACCAGGCGGCCATGATGCCGCCCAAGGGCAATGGCGCCCGCGCGGCCGCCCTGGCCGAGCTGCAGGTGCTGATGCACCAGACCCTGACCGACGCCAGTTTGCGCGATCTGTTGCAGGCCGCAACGCAGGAGCCCTTGCAGCCGCACGAGCATGCCAACCTGCGCGAAATGCAGCGCGACTGGCAGCTCAGCAATCTCTTGCCCGAGCGCCTGGTGGAGGCGCAGTCGCTGGCCGCCTCACGCTGCGAGCACGCCTGGCGTGCGCAGCGCAAGGCCAATGACTGGCAGGGTTTTCTGGAGAATTTCAATCCGGTGGTGACGCTGGCGCGCGAAGAGGCGCAGCTCCTGTCGCAGGCTCAGGGGCTGAGCCCTTATGACGCGCTGATGGCCAAGTACGAGCCGGGCGCGCGCAGCAGCCAGATCGAAAGTCTGTTTGGCGCCGTCAAAACCTGGCTGCCCGAGCTGGTGCGCAAGGTGCGCGCGCAGCAGTCAGGCGACACGCTGGTGCAGGCCAGCGGCCCCTTTTCCATAGAGCAGCAACGGGCCCTGGGTGTGGAAGTGATGGGTGTGCTGGGTTTTGATTTCGAGGGTGGGCGCCTGGACGTGTCCACGCACCCGTTTTGCGGCGGAGTGGCCGAAGACGTGCGCATCACCACGCGCTATTCCGAGGGCGACTTTGTGCGCAGCCTGATGGGTGTCATCCACGAGACCGGCCACGCCCGCTACGAGCAGAACCTGCCGCGCGACATGGTGCAACTGCCGGTGGGGCGCGCGCGTTCCATGGGCATCCACGAAAGCCAGAGCCTGTCCTTTGAGATGCAGCTGGCACGCAGCCCGGTCTTTTTGCAGCGCATCGCGCCGCTGGTGCAAAAGCACCTGGGTGCGCAGGCGGCGTTTTCTGCCGAGAACCTGGCGCGCATGGTCACGCGTGTGCAACCCGGTTGTATTCGCGTCGATACCGACGAGCTGACCTATCCGGCCCACATCATTCTGCGGTTCGAGATTGAGCGCGCGCTCATCGACGGTGAGATCGAGGCGGCCGATATTCCCGCGCTGTGGGACGAAAAAATGCAGGCCTACCTGGGACTGGACACACGCGGCAATTTCCAGGACGGTTGCCTGCAGGACATCCACTGGCCCAGCGGCAGCTTTGGTTATTTCCCCAGCTATACCCTGGGCGCCATGTACGCGGCGCAGTACTTTGCCAGCATGCGCCAACAGCATCCGGACCTGGACACGCGCATTGCGGCGGGCGACCTGTCACCCGTGTTTGACTGGCTGAAAGCCAACATCTGGAGCCAGGCCAGCCTGTGGGACACCGACACCCTGGTGCAACGCGCCACCGGCGAGACCCTGAACCCGGCGCACTTCAGGGCGCATCTGGAGCTGCGTTATTTAGGCTTCAACGCATAAAGCGGGTGTGCGTTGGCCTGCCCGGCAGGCTCAAGCTGCTGGTAGCCGCCGGTGCCTCTGCAATAAGGCGCCCAGCCTTGAACACCTTGAGCCGGGTGGCGCGCAGGCGTATCGCTTCCACCGGGTCGCGTGCCTGCAAGAGCACCAAGTCGGCCTTGCGGCCAGCCTCCAGCCCATAGCCTTCCAGGCCCATGACCTGCGCGGCATTGCAGGTTACCGCCTCAAAACATTGGCGCATGGCGGCCTGGCTGGTCATTTGCCCCACGTGCAGTCCCATGTGCGCCACTTCCAGCATGTCGCCGCTGCCCAGGGAGTACCAGGGGTCCATCACGCAGTCGTGGCCAAAAGCCACGTTCACACCCGCGGCCAGCAACTCCGGCACCCGTGTCATCCCGCGGCGTTTCGGATACGTGTCGTGGCGGCCCTGCAGCGTGATGTTGATCAGCGGGTTGGCCACCACATGCAGCCCCGCCTCGGCCATCAGGGGAATCAGCTTGCTGACGTAGTAGTTGTCCATGCTGTGCATGGAGGTCAGGTGCGAGCCGGTGACACGCCCCTGCAGGCCCAGGCGCTGGGTCTCAAAGGCCAGGGTCTCCACATGGCGCGAGTGCGGGTCGTCGGATTCGTCGCAGTGCATGTCCACGCGCAGGCCGCGCTCGGCCGCCAATTCGCACAGCAGTTTTACGCTCAAGGCGCCGTCGGCCATAGTGCGCTCGAAATGCGGGATGCCGCCCACCACGTCCACGCCCTTGTCCAGCGCACGCTTGAGGTTGTCCATGTGCTGTTGCGCCCCTAACGGCCCGCGCAGCACGCCGTCCTGGGGAAAGGCCACCAGTTGCAGCTCTATATAGGGAGCCACCTGTTTCTTCACCTCCAGCAGGGCGTCCACCGCCAGCAGGCGCGGGTCGCACACGTCCACGTGGGTGCGAATTGCCAGCAGGCCCTTGGCTATGGCCCAGTCGCAATAGGCCAGGGCGCGCTCCACTAGCGCTTCTTGCGTCAGCAAGGGCTTGAGCTCACCCCACAGCGCAATGCCTTCCAGCAGCGTGCCGCTCTGATTCACGCGTGGCAGGCCATAGGAGAGTGTGGCGTCCATATGGAAGTGCGGGTCTACAAAGGGCGTGGAGAGCAGCATGCCGCCCGCGTCCACCGTCTCGTGGGCCGGCGCCTGCAGCCCCGACGTCAGCTCTGTGATCCGGCCGCCCTGTACGGCCACCGACATGTTCTGGCGCCCATCGGGCAGGGTGGCGTGGGTAATCAGCAGGTCCAGCATGGGCGCATCCTTGGTGAAAGCACCATGGTAGTGGACACCCAGGCTGGCAAAGGGAAGTCTGGCCTAAGCCTTGTGAGCCTGCTGCGATAAATTGTTCAAAGAATTTGCCAGGCCCTTAAAAGCTGTGCCATAATCGAAGGCTGCGCTGATGACGGTGCAGGCGGGTTTCGAGAGAAGAGTTGGTTAAAAAGACTTTTGAAGGAACTTGCAAACAGCCTTAAAA
>JAYVNF010000428.1:0-3171 GCA_043758575.1 Rhodoferax sp. | reverse complement strand
CCTTGGCCGAGGGTGTCAGTCGGCGCTGGCAGGCCAGGGTCACAAAAGACAGCGGACTGGCAGCGGCCTCGCGCTCCCAGTGCCGGGACTTGAGCAGGGCGGCGCGCTCGGGCCCGGTGAGCAGGCGCACGGCGATGCGCTCACCCAGGCCGTCCATGGCACACCAGACATGGGCCTGCACGCTGGCCAGGCTGGCTTTGCCCGAGAGGCGCAGGACAAAGTACTGCTCTTCGTCGATGCGGCTGCTCTCAAAAGGCCACTCGCTTTGCACAAAGGGCCCTCCAGTGTTGAATCGGTAGCTGGATGGGCCACTGAGCGCCACGCCTTTGGCCGACTTGAGGCCGGGCGTGACCTGCAGCGTGCAGGAAACACCCGGCGGCAGATCGCGCTCAAATTCGTAGCCCCAGGCCCGCTCGCTGATCCAGCGGCCTGTGCCTTTGCTGACTTGGGCGTCGCTGCAGCGCAGGGTCAGAGGCGCTTCGGCCTTGGGGTCGCCAAAGGAGACGGCGCTGTCATCGAACTTGGCCACGATCTGGCGCACCTGGGCCACTTCACCCTGGGGCGAGAGGCTGGTGATTTGAAAGGCCTGGCTGGAGAGGGCGCACAGGGCCAGCAGGCAGCCCACGAATGTTGTTTTTGTTGTCATGGCAATTGCGGTTGAATCCGCAATTTATAAACCATTTGCCAAGCGCACCCTCAGGATTTGCGGGCCATCCTCGGGGCAAGCTTTGACTACCCGGCCCAGGCGGGCCAGGCCACGCCCAGGCCTGCCTAGGCCAGGCGCGCGCTATGCCGCGCTATCTGCGCGCGTACTTGCGCAGGAGCGGTGCCACCTAGAATGTTGCGCGCGTTGAGCGAGCCGCGCAGGCTCAAGACTTCAAACACATCGGCCTCGATCTTGGGGTTGAAGGCCTGCAGCTCGGAGAGGGACAGCTCGGACAGGTCCACCCCCTTGGCAATCGCGGTCTTCACGGCATGCGCCACGACTTCGTGGGCATCGCGGAAGGCCAATCCTTTTTTTACCATGTAGTCGGCCAGGTCGGTGGCGGTGGCATAGCCGCGACGTGCCGCACGCTCCATGGCCTTGGGTTTGACGGTGATGCCTTGGGCCATCTCGGCGAAGATGCGCAGCGTGTCTTTCAAGGTGTCCACGGTATCGAACAGCGGCTCCTTGTCTTCCTGGTTGTCCTTGTTGTAGGCCAGGGGCTGGCCCTTCATCAGCGTGATCAGGCCCATCAAATGGCCGACCACGCGACCGGTTTTGCCGCGTGCCAGTTCGGGCACATCGGGGTTTTTCTTCTGCGGCATGATGGAGCTGCCGGTGCAAAAGCGGTCGGCAATGTCAATGAAACCAAAGCTCTGGCTCATCCACAGAATCAGCTCTTCTGACAGGCGGCTGATGTGCACCATGGCCAAGCTGGCTGCAGCGGTGAACTCAATCGCAAAGTCGCGGTCGCTGACCGCGTCCAGGCTGTTCTGGCAGACGCAGGGCTGGCCTTGTGCATCCACCATGCCCAGTGTGGTGGCCACGCGCTCGCGGTCCAGCGGGTAGCTCGTTCCCGCCAGGGCGGCAGCGCCCAGCGGCAGGCGGTTCACACGGCGGCGCACGTCCACCATGCGCTCGGCATCGCGGCTGAACATCTCCACATAGGCCAGCACGTGGTGGCCAAAGCTTACCGGTTGCGCCACCTGCAAATGGGTGAAGCCGGGCAGTATCACCTCCACGTTTTTCTCGGCCAGGGCCAGCAGGGACTTCTGCAGCGCGCTCAGCAAATCGCCAATCAGGTCGATCTCGCCGCGCAGCCACAGGCGCACATCGGTGGCGACCTGGTCGTTGCGGCTGCGCCCGGTGTGCAGGCGTTTGCCCGCATCGCCCACCAGTTGCGTCAGGCGGGCCTCGATGTTCAGGTGCACGTCCTCCAGGTCCAGCTTCCACTCAAAGCTGCCGGCCTCGATCTCCGCGCGTATGCTGGCCATGCCACTCTGAATAGAAGCATGGTCGTCGGCGTTGATGATGTGTTGTGCTGCCAGCATGTCGGCATGCGCCAGGCTGCCGGTGATGTCGGCCAGCCACAGGCGCTTGTCGAAAAACACGCTGGAGGTGTAGCGCTTGACCAGGTCGCTCATGGGCTCGGAAAACAGCGCGGACCAGGCCTGGCTTTTGTTGTTGAACTGGTTGTCGAGTGGGGTGGCGGAGGGCGTGGAGGACATGGGCAAGTCAAAGAAGGCTGGTCAAAGAGGGCGGGGCCGCGCCTTAAAAGGCGTCAAAATCCGGTGAAACATGAAAGACACCCAAATATTATCGGCGTTCCAGGAGTTGGCCTCGCCGACGCAAGCCCTGGCGCCAGCTCCCGTGCTGGTTTTTGATGCCTGCCAGGTCGGCGTGGTGCTGCGCGCCGTGCTGTTTGTGGAGCTGGCAATTGCAGCGGCCGTGATGTTTGACAGCCACGGCCCGCTGGAGTGGCTGGGGCGCTTGTCCCTGGTGACCGGGGCGGCCCTGCCCGCCGTGCTGGCCTGGCTGCTATTGGCCTGCATGGCCAAGCGCCTGCTGGCGCGCCAGCGCCCTGCCGTGCAATACCTGCTGGCGGTGCTGCTGGGTGCCCTGGCGGCCCTGTACGGTTGCGGCGTACTGGCCCTGAGCGGCCTGGTGTCCGAGCCGCCCTGGCTGGCCAGTGCCTTTGGCGGCATGCTGCTGTCTTCGGTGCTGGTGGCCGGTCTGGTGCTGCGCGCCAAGGGCCGCACCCCGGCGAATACGGCGGCACGCCTGACCGAGCTGCAGGCGCGCATACGCCCCCACTTTCTCTTCAACACCCTCAACAGCGCCATAGCCCTGGTGCGGGCCGAGCCGGCCAAGGCCGAGGCCCTGCTGGAAGACCTGAGCGACCTGTTTCGCCACGCCCTGGTGGACCAGGGTGAGTCGGTCACCCTGGCCGATGAAATTGCGCTGGCGCGTCGCTACCTGGCGATTGAGCAGATCCGCTTTGGCGAACGCCTGCAAGTGGAGTGGAGCCTGGACCCGGCGGCCGACGGCGCCCGCCTGCCGCCCCTGTTGCTGCAGCCGCTGGTGGAAAACGCGGTGCTGCACGGTGTGGAGCCCAGTGCCAGTGGCGCCCAGCTGCGCATCTCCACCCGGCGGCGCGGCTCTGTGGTGGTGATCAAGATCAGCAACAC
>JAYVNF010000427.1:0-3179 GCA_043758575.1 Rhodoferax sp. | reverse complement strand
GGTCGGCGATGGCGGAAGTCAGGGCGCGTGGCGTGATCTGCCAGGACAGGCCCCATTTATCCTGGCACCAACCGCAGCCGCTTTCCTTGCCGCCGTTGGTGGTAATGGCCTGCCAGAGTCGGTCGGTCTCGGCCTGGTCGTCGGTAGCCACCTGGAACGAGAAGGCCATGTTGTGCTGGAACGCGGGGCCGCCGTTCAGGCCCAGGCAGGGGATGCCCATCAGCGTGAATTCCACCGTCAGCACATCACCCTCTTTACCGGCAGGGTAATCGCCCGGCGCGTGGTGCACCGCGTCCACCCTGCTGTCAGGAAAAGTGGCGGCGTAAAACTGCGCGGCTTCCAAGGCCGTGCCGTTGTACCAGAGACAAACCGTGTTCTTGCTGACCATTGTGTTGCTCCTTGTGGGGGATAGCGACATCGATTCAAATCGAAGCCACACCCAAGGATACGCACATGTGCCGCAACATCAAAACCTTGTTCAACTTTGAGCCCCCGGCCTCCGAGCTGGAGATCCGCGATGCAGCGCTGCAGTTTGTGCGCAAGCTCAGCGGCTTCAATGTACCGTCCAAGGCCAACGAGGCAGCTTTTGATGTGGCCGTGCAGGAAATCGCTGCGACGACGCGCATCCTCATGCAGTCCCTGGTGACGGCTTCCACGCCACGCAACCGCGACATTGAAGCCGAGAAGGCGCGCGCCGCCTCGCGGGCCCGGTTTGGTGAGCGCCCGTAGCGCAGCATCTGGGCGCACAATGTGCCATCGCTGCAGCGCAGCGATGGGTTCGCAGCCACACCCGGCAGGCACCTGCCGGTGTGAGGGAAATAGCCAACAATGAATCGAGGTGTGTATGAAACGTGCAATCCAATGGGCACTGTCCCTGCTTCTGGTCGGCGCCGCACTGGCCGCTTGTGGCGGTGGTGGTGGTAGCAGCGGCGGTGGCACAGTGGCCCGCCCCGACAAGCTCACCATCGTTGGCTCCGGCAGCTGACAGGCCCAGCACCCCACCGAGGTAATCCCATGCCCATGTTCCTTACCCCTGTGCGTGGCGCCCTGCGCGCTGCGCTGGCGTGCTCCGTGTTGCTGTGCACCAGTGCCATGGCGTTGACCGGTGCCAGCTCGCTCAAGCTGCAGGTCTATGCCGTCATGCTGTCCACCAGTGCGCAGTGCAGCAACCCGGTCACGGTGTTCTCTAGCAGCACGCCCACCGAGGTCGATTTCCTGGCCACGCCCACGCTGGGCAGTGGCAACCCGCCGGATGCCACCTACAACTGCGTCATCATCAAGATGTCGGACACCCTCAAATTCAAACCCAGCAGCAATGACGGCGCCTTCTGCACCGGTGGCGTGGAGTACAGCACCGATGTGTGCCAGACCGGCGAGTTCAGCCAGGCGCCCGACGCCGTGGGCGCGCCCACGGCCTGCAGCAGCGCCCATGCCGATGTGGTCTATCTCTACCTGAG
Organism: Rhodoferax sp.; assembly: GCA_043758575.1. GTDB lineage: Bacteria > Pseudomonadota > Gammaproteobacteria > Burkholderiales > Burkholderiaceae_C > Allorhodoferax. The sequence continues at coordinate 1,722 of JAYVNF010000427.1, read as the reverse complement.
CACGGGGCGTGTGGGCAGCGGTGGTGGCAACGCATTCTTGCAGCCGCTGGCACCCAATAGCAGCAGCTACGGTGTGAACCTGGCCGCACCTTTGGTGATTGCAGGTACGGCCAGTTCCAAGTTTGTGGTGAACGCCGCCGGCAAGGTGGATGGCAGCTCCGTGGCCTGCGGCATGAACCCACCGGTGTTTGGCTTCCAGAAGCTGCCCTGAGCGGCGCGTGCCGCAGTTCAGCAGCACATGGCTGCGGCCGATGCAATTGCATCGGTAAAAAAATGGCTTAGTGGACCGCGACCAAACCCAGCAAGGCAAAGCCAGCGACCACCAGGGTCTTGCATTGCGCGCCACCCAGTATGGAGTTGGGCCGCACAAACGGAATCAGAAAATTCAGCGCATTCACCACGAAAAGGGCGAAGAGTGCAATGCCCGCGGTTTGGTGCAAGGTGCTGCCATCGATCCAGCGAACGCAAGCGGCGGCGGCTAACACCAGTGCGCACAGCAACCAGGTGCTGGCCGGAATGCTGTAGGAGGCAATGCGAGCGTTCTTTTCTGTCGTCGGTATCGGTTTCGCCATGGTGTATGCGTTGGGGCTGTGAGTTTCTACTCATCATAAACAGGGTCACGGTGCATAAGCGGGCGCTTACATTGTGTTTCGTAAGCAAATGCCCAAGGGCTTGCTGGCCAGGCGCACGGCGTTGGCGTGGATGCCAGCAGCGCTCACACATTCTCCGACGTGTAAATCTCAAACGGCAAAATAAAGGGCTGGCCGTGCGCCAGCGTTTGCCCCGGCTCGGTCGCCTGCAAGAGCACGCGCACGGCAGTGTCGCTCAAGGCGGCCAGCGGCGTCTGTATCACCAGGTCAATGATGCCGTCCACCAGACCCAGGCGGTGCGCGCTGGTAAGTTCATGACAGACCAGCACGATGGGGCGGCCCTGGCCCTCCTCGCGCAAGGCCCGCACAATGCCCACAGCACCACCGCCGGCCGCGTCGTACAGGCCCACCAGATCGGCGTTGCGCTGCAGCAGGCCGACCGTGGCCTCGTAGGCCATCTGTTCATCTTCCAGGTTCACCTGCGCGTCCAGCACACGCAAGCCCGGTGCCTGCTCGCGCAGGGCCGAGCGAAACGCCATCTCGCTGATCTCCTGGCCCTGGTAGCGGTGGCTGCCTACAAACACACCGACGTCGCCGCTGCCGCTGGACAGACGGCGCACGGCCCAGGCCGCGGTGCGCCCGCGCTGGCGGTTGTTGATGCTGACACAGCCCAGGCGCTGCGGCGCGCTGATGTCGGTGAGCAGGGCCAGGCAGGGGTGGCCCTCGGCGTGCAGCTGGGCCACGGCGTCATTGACATGCGGATGGTCCAGCGCCACCAAGGCGAGGGCGTCGCAGCGCCGGCCCAGCTCCAGCAGCTTCTCGCCGATGGCGCCGGCCTCCAGGTCGTCGACGAACTCAATCACCGCTGTGCCACGGCCTTCGGTCTGGCGTGCCACGGCCTCGCGCAGGGCATCTGCCAGCGCCTGGTAGAAGGGCGAGGCGCGCTTTTGCAAACAGAAACCCAGGCGCCGGCTGGCGCCGCGCACGGGTAGGCGCTGGCGCATCAGGTGCACGGCGTGGTAGCCCAATTTGTCGGCAGCCTCGATCACCTGCAGCGCCGTGCCTTCGCGTACCGGCAGACGGCTGTTGAGCACACGGTCTACGGTGGCGGTGCTGACGCCGGCGGCAGCGG
>JAYVNF010000426.1:0-3182 GCA_043758575.1 Rhodoferax sp. | reverse complement strand
GACTTTGACTACGCATTCTTCCCTGGCGCAGGTCAATTCAATGCCATGGATCGTGATCATCGATTTTTTACTGGCACCTCCCTGATTGCCAGTGATCCGACAACGGTTCCGACGCCTGGCACCCTCTCCCTGGTGTGCATCGCGCTGCTGGCTCTGGCCTGCGTGCGCTGCCTGGGGATGAAGAAACGCCAGACACTGGCTTGGGCCGAGCGCGCGCCCTACTGACCCAAAGTTTTTACACACTGCTCATACATCGCATCCACCGCAGCCGAGCGCTGCGAGACCTTGCTGCGCAGCACCGCCACGTCCATGGAGGCCAGCGGCGGCAGCTCGAATTCCTTGGGCAGGTTCTGCAAAATCTGCAAGCTGGGCGGCACGCTGCAGCGCGTCAACACGGCCACCGCCAGACCGCTTTCCACCGCTGCCAACTGGCCAGCCAGGCTGGAGCTGTGGTAGACCACGCGGTAGGCGCGGCGCTGGGCAGCCAGCGCGGCCAGCGCCTCCCTGCGCGCCAGGCTGGCGGACTCGTAGACCGCAATCGGCAAAGGTGTTTTACGCCAGACTTCAAACTGCGGTGCGCCGACCCAGACCAGCGGCTCGTGAAACAGCAGGCGGCCGCGCTGCGGTTTGTCGCGTGAGACCAGGGCCAGGTCCAGCTCGCCGCGCACCACCTTGGGTATGAGCGCGGTGGACTGCTCGCAGGTCAGCTCAATCTCCACACCCAGGTGGCGGCTGGAAAAGCTACGCAGCACCGGCGTCAGGTAAGTGGCGGCATAGTCGTCCGGCACGCCCAGGCGCACCCGGCCCTGCAGCGCCGGACCAAACAGCAGGGCCTGCGTCTGGGCTTGCAACTCCAACATGCGCCGGGCGCCGGAGAGTAGCTCGGCGCCGACCGCCGTGAGCTCCAGGTGGCGCGGGCCGCGCAGCAAGACCGGCTTGCCCAGCACGCCCTCCAGCTTCTTGATTTGCATGCTCACGGCCGACTGGGAACGGTGCAGCAAGGGCGCGGCCGCCGACAGGGAGCCGGCATCCACCACCGCCACCAAGGCACGCAACCAGTCCATCTGAAAATCCGGGTATTGCATGGCCAGGCTTCCTTCATACATTCGATAAACGCATGATAGTCCTGCAAACTAAGCGCTTTACAGAAACAGCGCACGCCCGCAAGATCGCCGCATGCAGAACCCATCCCTTGCCAGAGCGCACCTCCACAGCAGCAGCGAAGCCAGCCGCGAACGCCAGGGCCTGTGGCTGATGGTGGCCGGCGGTGCCCTGTTGGGAACCATTGGTGTGTTTGTGCAGGAGGCCGGCCAGAACCCGCTGGTGACAGTATGGTTTCGCTGCGCCTTTGGCGCGCTGGCGCTGCTCGTGTGGAGTGCGGCCAGCGGTAACCTGGCGCAGCTGCGCCTGCGCGGCGAAAGCCTGGGCCTGGCCTGCGCCACCGCCTGCCTGATGGTGCTGAACTGGGTCATGTTCTTTGCTGCCATTCCACGCACCTCGATTGCGGTGGCCACGGTGGTGTTTCACATCCAGCCGATCTGGGTGATTCTGTTTAGCGCCCTGTTGTTGCGCGAGCCGGTGTCGCGCAAGCAGTGGATCGCCACGCCGGTGGCCTTGTGTGGACTGGTGCTGACAACCGGCCTGCTCGACGACGTGTCTGCCAGCCACCTGGCCAACAGCAGCTACATCACCGGGCTGCTGCTGTGCCTGGGCGGCTCGCTGAGTTATGCGGGCGTGACGCTGCTGGCCAAGTCCGCGCAGCAGATCAGCCCTTTTACGTTGTCGTTCTGGCAGTGTGCGGTGGGCTGCGTGCTGCTGGCCTGGGCACCGTTTGCATTGGGGTGGCCGCAGCAGGCCGCGGCCTGGGGCTGGTTAGCGGGCCTGGGCGTGGTGCACACCGGCCTGGCCTATGTGGTGCTGTTTGCCGGCATGGCGCGGCTCACCCTGGGCAAAATTGCAGTGCTGCAGTTTGTCTATCCGCTGGCCGCCGTGCTGTGTGACTGGGGCGTGTATGGCACGCGCCTGAGCCTGCTGCAACTGGTGGGCGTGGCGCTGATGGGGTTAGCGGTGTGGAGCATACGCAAGCCCAGCGGGTGAGGCTGGCCTCTCCATGCCATTTCAGCTTTAGAAATGCTTTGGCAAACCTGCCTGCTTGAGAACGCCATTCGCCGTAAACCGTGACATGATTTTTTGGTCTACTGGAAAATTAAGTCCGCTTGTGGGAGAAAACCATATGTCGTGGTCTCCTTTTCCATGCCGCACAAAGTAGCAGCCCGCATTTCTCAACAGCCGAATCAATTCGGGCGTAAGACTCTGTCCCATGGGGCTTTACACATGCACCAATGGTGCGACGCTAAAACGCCGGGCAAGCAGTTCAACTTGAATGGAATCACCGGATGGCAAACATCCATTCAACTCTAAAAGCTCAGGGACCAAAGACTGTAGCTTTGCATCCAGTGCTTCAATCGTTTCTGCTTCCGTGACGAGTCCGGGCACATCATCTGACGTTGCGACCCAAACACAGGCATCGGAGTCCCACTCGGCGCGGACGAAGTATGGTTTGTTCATGTTTCCATGGTACGCCAATGGAGAAGAATGCGCGGTATTGAATCACCTCACGCAGGCAGTCCAAAGTCTTCCACCCGAAATACCGCCACCCCCTGCACCTGCGCATCGGCCTGGCCTCTGAGACCCTGCGCCGCTGCCGCAATTTCTTCCACCAATGCCGCATTTTGTTGTGTCGACTGGCCCAACTGCAGCACCGTATCACTGACGCTGGAGAGACCCGCACTTTGCTGCTGGCTGGCCGCACTGATGGCCTCCATGATGTGGGTGACGTGGCCGATCGCCGTGGCGACTTGCTGCATGGCCTGGCCGGCGTTGTGCACCAGCACACTGCCCTGGCCTGAGCGGGCCACGCTGGTGTTCACCAGGTTCTGGATTTGCTTGGCCGCCTGGGCGCTGCGCTGGGCCAGCACGCGCACCTCACCGGCCACCACGGCAAAGCCGTTGCCCTGGGCGCCGGCGCGGGCGGCCTCCACGGCAGCGTTGAGAGCCAGGATGTTGGTCTGAAAGGCCAGGCCGTCAATCACCGCGATGATTTGCACGATGCTGCGTGCACTCTCGTCGATGCCGCGCATGGTGTCCACCACCTGCTCGACCACGGTGGCCGCATTGCTGGC
>JAYVNF010000425.1:0-3187 GCA_043758575.1 Rhodoferax sp. | reverse complement strand
GGCTGACGACTATGACACGCTGGTCGCCCAAACCTGGCGGCCCGGTCTGCGCGCGGTTGGTGCGGGCGCAGCGCTCAACGAAGAGCTGGTTCGCTGCGCTACGCTGGCACCTTCCAGCCACAACACCCAGTGCTGGAAGTTCAGGCTGGAAGACCAGGCCATCACCCTCTCGGTGGACGGGGCGCGGCGTTGCCCGGCAGTCGACCCGGATGAGCACCACATGTTTGTTTCACTGGGTTGTGCGACAGAAAATCTGGCGCAAGCCGCATTGGCCCATGGTCTGCACGCCGATGCCCGCTACCTGGCCGAGTTCCAGACCATACGGATAGAGCTGGCAGCCACGCGCGCGCAGGCCTCAACGCTGTACCAGGCCATTCCATGGCGCCAGTGCACCCGCGGTGATTACGATGGCCAGGCCCTCTCCAGCGCAGAACTGGCCTTGCTCGAGCGTGCCGGCACCTCCCCTGGCGTGCGTCTGCAACTGCTCACTGAACGGCCCGACCGGGAGCGCGTGTTGGAGCATGTTGTGGATGCCAACACACTGCAGATGGCCGACCCGGCTTTTGTGCAGGAACTCAAGAGCTGGATTTGGTTCAACGCCACCGATGCCGCGCGCACACGGGATGGGTTGTTTAGCCGCACCACCGGCAACCCGGCCATTCCCGACTGGCTGGGGCAAAGGGCGTTTGGGCTTTTTTACAAGCCGGCAAGTGAGAACGACAAAATTGCACGGCAGATTCGCAGCTCGGCGGGCATTGCAGTCTTCACCGGGCAGGTGGCGGACAAGGCGCACTGGGTGGAGGTTGGGCGATGTTATGAACGGTTTGCGCTCCAGGCTGCGGCGCTGGGTATACGCAATGCCCTGCTCAATCAGCCAGTGGAGGTGCAATCTGCGCGCGCTCCATTTGCTACAGCCCTGGGTCTGGGTGATCAGCGCCCCGACCTGGTGGTGCGCTTTAGCCGGGGCCCACGGATGCCATCTTCGCTGCGCCGGCCGCTGCAGGCTGTGCTGGTCTAAGCCCGCGCTAGAGCGGGCTTGCGCGCGCGATCTTCAAACGCTCTTTGCTGTTGGAGAGGTGCATGCGCATGGCCGCGCGGGCGGCGTCGCTGTCCTGGTTGCGGATGGCGTTGAACACGTTTTCGTGCTCGGCAAGCACTTTCCAGATTGAGTTCAGTTGCTCTTTGGGCGCCTTGAAGGCGGTGTTCACCATGGTCTTGGGAATGAACATGGTGCCCAGGTAAGTCATCAGGTCATAGAAGTGCCGGTTGCCGGTGGCCCTGGCCACTTCCATGTGGAAGGCAAAGTCCGAAGGCACCGGGTTAGTCTCGTCCTGTATGCACTGCGCAAACGTATCCAGCTGGGCCTGCAGGGCCTGCAGATGGGCCTCGCTGCGGCGCTGCGCGGCCAGGCCTGCGGCCTCGGTTTCCAGGCTCATGCGCAGCTCCAGCATGGCCATTACATCGGTCAGGGTTGCAATGTCGATATCGGCCAGCTGGAAGCCGCTAACGGTCGGGGTGGCCATGACAAAAGTGCCGATGCCGTGGCGCGTCTCGACCAGATCGCTGGCCTGCAGCCGGGCAATGGACTCGCGCACCACGGTGCGGCTGACATCGAAGCGCAGCATGATTTCTGTCTCGGTGGGCAGCTTGTCGCCGGGCTGCAGCGCGCCTTGCCGGATGCTGTCGGCCAGGGCCTGCACCACCTCTGGCACCAGGCCGCGTGCGCGTTTGGCGCGCTCGGGCTTAGCCGGGGTGGACGCGCTGGTTTCTGTTTTCATGTGTGCGCCGCATTTTATAGACCGCCTCAGGTCACCGGCGCCGGGTTGAATAGCACCAGGGCGTTGTGCAGCTTCCAGTGCTCGGCCCAGGTTTTCTTGCGGCCGCTGGCCACGTCCAGCATGAGCTGAAAGAGTTCCCAGCCCATGTCTTCAATCGTGGCCTCGCCATCGGCAATCTTGCCGGCGTTCACATCCATCAGGTCGTGCCAGCGGCGTGCCAGGTCGGTGCGCGTGGCCACCTTGATCACCGGGCATTCGGCCAGGCCGTAGGGCGTGCCGCGGCCGGTAGTGAACACATGCAGGTTCATGCCGGCGGCCAGCTGCAGGGTGCCGCATATGAAGTCGCTGGCCGGGGTGGCGGCGTAGGTCAGGCCCTTGCTCTTGAGCTTCTCGCCGGGTGAGATCACGCCGGTGATGGCGGCCGTGCCGGACTTGACAATGGAGCCCATGGCCTTTTCGACAATGTTGGACAGGCCACCTTTTTTGTTGCCGGGTGTGGTGTTGGCACTGCGGTCGGCGCCGCCGCGCTGCAGGTAGGCGTCGTACCAGGCCATTTCGCGGATCATGGCCTGTGCCACCTCGGGCGTGCTGGCGCGCGAGGTGAGCTGGTCAATTCCGTCTCGCACCTCGGTGGTCTCGGAAAACATCACGCTGGCACCGGCGCGCACCAAGAGGTCGGTGCAAAAGCCCACGGCCGGGTTGGCGGTGACACCCGAGAACGCATCGCTGCCGCCGCACTGCACGCCCACCACCAGCTCGCTGGCGGGCACGGTTTCGCGCCGGCGTGCATTCAGGCGCTCCAGGTGCACACGGGCCTGGCGCAGGATGGAGTCGACCATGGACATAAAGCCGACGTGGCCATCGTCCTGCAGGCAGACCACGTCCAGCGCCTGTCCCTCGGGCTTGCGTTCATCGACGATGGCAAAGCTGCCGGGGGGCAGCAGACGCTCGGGTTGCAGCTTCTCGCAGCCCAGGCTGACCACCATCACCTCGCCACCAAAATTGGGGTTCAGGCTGATGTTGCGCAGGGTGCGAATCGGGATGATGGCATCCGGCGCGTCAATCGCCACACCGCAGCCATAGCCATGCTCCAGCGCCACCACATCGTCCACGTTAGGGAACAGCGGCAGCAGCTCGGCCTTGATGCGCTGCACGGCAAAGGCGGTAACGCCCGCCACGCACTGCACGGTCTGCGTGATGGCCAGGATGTTGCGCGTGCCCACCGTTCCATCGGCATTGCGAAAGCCTTCAAAGGTGTAGCCGTCCAAAGCGGGCAGGGCGGGGGGCATGACGGTGGCCATGGGCAAGTGGTCCAGGCCGCGCGCATCGGGCATGTGCAAGAGGCGCTCATGCACCCAGCTGCCGGCGGCAATGGGAGCCGCTGCGTAGCCGATGGGAATGCCGTAGCG
>JAYVNF010000424.1:0-9894 GCA_043758575.1 Rhodoferax sp. | reverse complement strand
TGGTGCTGGTGCGCGGCCCCCTGCAACTGGGTGCGCAGCAGTTCGCCTGGTTCCAGGTGCGCTTTGGCGCCAACGGGCCGCAAATTTCCCCGGAGCAGGCCGAGAGCAGCCGCACGCAGCTGATTGCCCTGGTGCAGCAGCTGCAGCGCAGCTATGGGATTGCGGCGGGCCACACGGTGGTGGCCGGGTTCAGCCAGGGCGGCATCATGAGCGCCAGCGTGGCCCTGTCGGCACCGCAATCGGTGGGCGGCTTTGGCCTGCTGTCGGGACGCATCCTGCCCGAGCTGGAGCCGCACATCGCAGGCAGGACGCAGCTGGCTGGCCTGCGCGCCTGGGTCAGCCACGGCGAGCAAGATGCCACGTTGCCGGTGCATTGGGCCCATCGCTCGGACGCGCTGCTGAAGGACTTGGGCGTGCCACACGAACTGCGCCTGTACCCCATGGACCACGGCATCAGCGCCTCTATGCAGGCGGACTTTGTGGCCTGGCTGAACGGCTTGATGACCTGAAGTGAAGACCTACAGGCCGGAGGACTTGACGGCCTGAGGGCCTGGGCGTCGGTCCCTGTACAAAGGGAGGTAGTTAGCTCAAACGGCGCAAGGCGCTGCTGCGCCGGTCCCCAATCCGGGCACTTTCTTCCATGCTCTTGCGCACAAAGTTGATGTGCTCGCGCGCCGTGCGCATGGCGTCCGCGCTTTCGTGGCGCCGCACCGACTCCCAAATAGCCTTGTGCTGCGCACGCAGTTGTTCCCACTGCTTGGGCAGGGCATGCAGATGCGCCAGGTTATCCGACACATGGCCGTGGATGACCTGCATCAGGCTGGCCACCAGATGGCCAATCATGGCGTTGTGCGAGGCGTCGGCAATCGCCTGGTGAAAGCTCACATCGGTGGCGATGCAGGCCGCCATGTCCTGGCCGTCATACGCCAACTCCATGGCGGCGTAGGCGGCGTCTATGCGTTCCAGATCGGCATCGGTGGCCCGCTCGGCGGCCAGCATGGCAGCCTCGCCTTCGAGCATGTGGCGAAACTCCAGCATGTCGCTTTGCAGCAGTGGGTGGGCCTGCAGCATGTCCTTCCAGGGGTCGGAAAACGTGGCCTGCAGCCGGTCGGTCACCACCGTGCCGCCGCCATGGCGGGTTTCCAGCAGGCCTTTGGAGGCCAACTTCTGAATCGCCTCGCGCAGGGTCGGGCGCGACACATTGAGCTCCAGCGCCAGATTGCGCTCGGAAGGCAGCCGGTCCCCGGCCTTGAGTGAGCCTTCCAGGATGCGCTGCTCCAGGTCTCGGGCGACGACGTCGGCAATGCGGTCTACAACAGGACGGGCTTGGTTCATGATGCGAAATTATTGGTATGACCAGTTTAGCATTTTGAGCCTTCCAAAAAAATTTCACGTGAAATTTGTCAAATGCGGTTGACAGCCCGCATTCCGACCCATTACATTCGCGCCATCTTTTTGGTAATACCACTTTACCAATAATTATAAATAAGGAGAATGGACATGGACATGTACGCCCGTTCGCCTGGCGGACTGAGCGCCTTGCGCCGCACCCAGGCCGGGCGTACAGTGGCCCGCGCAACAGGGGGCCTTCGCACAACAGCGCTTGTGCGTGCCTTTGTGAAAGACCCCCTGCCATGAGTTCTCTCATCACCGCCCTGAGCCAGGTGCTGCCTGCGCGCCAGGTCATCCACGACGAACTGCGCCGCCTGGCCTATGGCACAGACGCCAGCTTCTACCGCCTCACGCCCGAAGTGATTGCCCTGGTCGAAGACGAAGACGAGGTGCGCGCCGTGCTGTCCGTGGCCCACGCACAGCAGCGCCCTGTCACCATCCGGGCGGCCGGCACCAGCCTGTCAGGCCAGGCAGTCACCGATGGCGTGCTGATGCTGATCGGCGAAGGCTTTGCCACCTGCGAGATCGCGCCCGATGCAAGCAGCGTGCGCCTGGGGCCGGGCATCATTGGCGGCGAGGTCAACTTCCGCCTGGCGCCGTTGGGCCGCAAGATCGGGCCCGACCCGGCCTCCATCAACGCCTGCAAGATTGGTGGCATTGCCGCCAACAACGCTTCGGGCATGTGCTGCGGCACGGCGCAAAACAGTTACCGCACCCTGCAGGGCCTGCGCGTGGTGCTCGCCGACGGCAGCGTGCTCGACACCCTGGACCCTGCCAGCGTGGCGGCATTCAGAATCAGCCACGGCGCACTGCTGCAGCAATTGCAAACCATGGGTGAGCAGACCCGCTCGGATGCGGCACTGGCCGAGCGCATACGCCACAAATACAAAATCAAGAACACCACCGGCTACAGCCTCAACGCCCTGGTGGATTTTGAAGATCCGGTGGATATTCTTTCGCACCTGATGATTGGCTCCGAGGGCACGCTGGGTTTCATTTCCAGCATCACGTACCAGACCGTGACGGAGGACCCGTTCAAGGCCAGCGCCCTGGTGTTCTTCCCCAGCATTGCCAGCGCCTGCGAGGCCGTGGTGCGGCTCAAGCCGCTGCCGGTGGCCGCCGTCGAACTGCTGGACCGCCCGGCCCTGCGCTCGGTTGAAAACAAACCCGGCCTGCCAACCGTGATGCAGACCCTGGGCGCAGACGCTTCCGCCCTGCTGATTGAAGTGCGGGCCCAGACCGAGAGCGCGTTAAAAATCAAGATGAACGCGGTGCTGGCTGCCCTGCAAGGCATTGCAACCGTGGAGCCGGCCGCCTTCTCCACCGACCCCGCCACCTGCGAGATGTACTGGAAGGTGCGCAAGGGCACCTTCCCGTCGGTGGGCGCCATGCGCAAGGCGGGCACCACGGTCATCATCGAAGACGTGGCCTTTCCCATCACGTCGCTGGCAACGGCCACGCTGGACCTGCAGGCCCTGCTGCAAAAGCACGGCTATCTGGAGGCCATCATCTTTGGCCACGCCCTGGAAGGCAATCTGCACTTCGTCTTCACGCAGGATTTTGGTGATGCCGTCGAAGTGCAGCGCTATGCCCGCTTCATGGACGAGGTCTGCGATCTGGTGGTGAAGAAGTACGACGGCTCGCTCAAAGCCGAGCACGGCACGGGCCGCAATATGGCGCCCTTTGTGGAGCTGGAATGGGGCCAGCAGGCAACCGACTTGATGCGCCGCATCAAGGCCTTGTTCGATCCGGCGGGTCTCTTGAACCCCGGCGTCATCCTGAGCGACGACCCGCAGGCCCACCTGAAAAACCTCAAGCCCATGCCCGCGGCCGAGCCGATTGTGGACCGCTGCATCGAGTGCGGCTTCTGCGAACCGCTGTGCCCCTCGCACCGGCTCACGCTGTCGCCGCGCCAGCGCATCGTCAGCTGGCGCGAACTCTCGCGCCGCGCCGCCGCCCAGGAAGAGCCCGGCCAGGTGGCCACCGACTTTGCCTACTTCGGCCTGGACACCTGCGCCGGCTGCGGCCTGTGCTCCACCGGCTGCCCGGTGGGCATTGACACCGGTGAACTCACCCGCCTTCTGCGCGGCCGTGGCCTGGGCACGGTGAGCCAAAAGGTGGGCCAGCTCACGGGCGCGCATTTCGGCACCGTGGCCACGCTTTCGCGCACTGCCATCAGCCTGGGCCAGGTGGCAGCCAAGGTGGTGGGCGGCGACTCGCTGAAAAAACTCTCCGGCGGCGCCTGGAAAAAAACCATGCCGCAAGCCGGCCGGGCAGCCCAGCTGCGCGCGGGAACCGGCGACCCGGTGGTGTATTTCCCCACCTGCGGCGCGCGCATTTTTGGTGGCAACACGCCCGATGAGTCCGGCCTGTCCGACGTGGTGCAGGAGCTGTTCATACGCGCCGGCTACGCACCGCGCCTGCCCCAGGGCTATGAAAAACTCTGTTGCGGCCTGATGCTGGCCAGCAAAGGCATGGCCGAAGAGGCCGATTCCATGGCCGATGCGCTCACCACCGCTGTGCTGGCAGCGGCCGACAACGGCCAGGGCGGCTATTACCCGGTGGTGATGGACGCCAGCTCCTGCACCGCGCGCATGCAAAAAATCCTGGCCGCCCGGGTGCCGGTGCTGGACTTCCATGAGTTCGCCGTGGACGCGCTCTTGCCCCGCCTGGCCCACCGCATGCAAAAGAAAGCCGGCCCGATTGCCCTGCACATCAACTGCAGTGCGCGGCGTACCGGCACCGACCAAAAGCTGCGCACCCTGCTGGCGGCCTGCACGGATACCGTGGTGGAGCCGGCCGGCGTGACCTGTTGCGGCTTTGCCGGCGACCGCGGCTTTGTCGTGCCCGAGCTCAATGTGCACGCCCTGCGCCGCATCCACGCCGAGTTGCCAAGCAACTGCTGTGAAGGCGTTTCCACCAACCGCACCTGCGAGATTGGCCTGACCGAAGAGACCGGCAGGCCCTACCACTGGGTGGCCTATCTGCTCGAAGCGTGCAGCCGCGAGGAGGACCTGCCCACTTGCTAACCCCCCACCCCAAAAGGCTGCGCGCGAGCGCCCCTGTTCAAACCCTGTTTCCGCTTTTTCCAATACCCACCGCAATCCAAAAACCAAGAAGGAGATCCCCATGATCTGGCAACAAATTTACGACCCATTCGGCAACATGGTCATCTCGACCCTGCTGGCCGCCATTCCCGTGGCGGTCATGCTGATCTGCCTGGGCTTTCTGCATATCAAGGCGCATATTGCCGCCGGCCTGGGTCTACTCTCCGCCCTGGCCATCGCCGTGTTGGGCTATGGCATGCCCGCCGAAATGGCCGGCAAGGCCGCCCTGCTGGGCGGCTTCACCGGCCTGCTGCCGATCGGCTGGATCGTGCTCAACATAATCTTTTTGCAGCAGCTGGCAGAGCAGAACGGCAGTTTTAAAGTGCTGCAGGATTCGCTTTCCGGCATCACCACCGACCGCCGTTTGCAGCTGCTCCTGATTGCCTTCTGCTTTGGCGCTTTTTTTGAAGGTGCGGCCGGCTTTGGCACCCCCGTGGCCGTGACCGCCGGCATCCTGATCGGCCTGGGTTTTTCGCCCTTGGCCGCATCGGGCCTGTCCTTGATTGCGAACACCGCACCGGTGGCCTTTGGCGCCCTGGGTACGCCGGTGATCACCCTGGCCAAGGTGCACGGCTACGACCTGATGCAGGTCACCGCCATGATCGGCCGCCAGTTGCCCCTGTTCTCTCTGATGGTGCCGTTCTGGCTGATCTGGGCCTTTGCCGGACGCAAGGCCATGATGGAAATCTGGCCCGCCATTCTGGTGACCGGCCTGTCCTTCGCCATTCCGCAGTATTTGGTCTCCAACTTCATTGGCCCGGAACTGGTGGACATCATTGCCGCCCTGGTTTCCATGGTTTCCCTGGTGCTGTTTTTGCGTGTCTGGCAGCCCAAGAAGATCTGGCGCTCGCCTTCTCTGAAGGGCCACGAGTCCGATGGCGGCGAGGCCAAGGCCGAACTGCCGGTGACCGTGCACACCAAGGCCGCCCTGATGCAAGCTTGGACCCCCTGGATCATCCTGACCGTGTTTGTGTTCGTCTGGGGCCTGCCACCGGTGAAGGCCTTTCTGAACAGCCTGTACGCACCCACCTTCCCCATGCCGGGTTTGCACAACATGATTGAAAAAGTGGCGCCCGTGGTGAGCAAGCCCACCAAGGAAGCCGCTGTCTACACGCTCAACCTGCTGTCGGCCACCGGCACCGGCATTTTGCTGGCCTCCATCCTGAGCGCCTTCGTCATGAAGTACAACCCGCTTGAAATCGTCAAGACCTTTGGCCGCACCGCCTGGCTGGTGCGCTACTCGCTGGCCACCATCGTGCTCATGCTGGGTCTTGGCACGCTGACGCGCTACTCCGGCACCGACACCACGCTGGGCCTGGCCTTTGCCAACACCGGCGTGTTGTATCCCTTCTTCGGCACCCTGATGGGCTGGATTGGTGTGGCCATGACCGGCTCCGACACCGCTTCCAACGTGCTGTTTGGCGGCATGCAAAGAGTGGCGGCCGAGCAGCTCGGCCTGTCGCCCAACCTGATGGGTGCGGCCAACAGCTCGGGCGGCGTGATGGGCAAGATGATTGATGCGCAAAGCATCGTCGTGGCCTCGACCGCCACGCGCTGGTTCAACCACGAAGGCGACATCCTGCGCTATGTGTTCTTCCACTCCATCGCCCTGGCCTGCCTGGTGGGCATTTTTGTGACTCTGCAAGCCTATGTGTTCCCCTTCACCGCCATGGTGATCCATTAAAAGAAAGTTCCTTCCATGTACTCGAAGATATTTGTCGCCATTGACAACAGCTCCACAGCCAAGAAGGCCTTGGACGAAGCCATTGCGCTGGGCGGCGCGCTCAAGGCCAGCATTTGTGTGGCGTTTGTGGCCGACGAGTCCGGCCTGATGCAGCACGGCATGGGACTGGGCTCCTACATCGATGTGGACAAGGTCAAGGCCGAAATCCAGGCCGCTGGCAACAGCATGCTGGACGAGGCCGTGGCCCGCGCCACAACCGCCGGCTGCAAGAGCGAGCGCCTGCTGATCGAATCGGCCAACCGCCGCGTGGCCGAAGCGATTGCCGATGCGGCCAAGGGCTGGGGTGCGGACCTGTTGGTGATTGGTGCCCACGGCGTGCGCGGCTTTGAGCGCCTGCTGGTGGGCAGTGTGGCCGAGAACCTGACGCGCATCAGCCTGGTCTCGCTGCTGATCGTGCGCCAGCCCTGATCGCTGCCACGCAGCAAAAAGGCCCTGGGTGCGATCGCACCCAGGGCCTTTTTTACGTGCGCGTCTGAAGGGACGCCTGGAAGGCTATCAGTAGCGCCGTGCCATGCCACCCAGGGTGAACTGCTCCAGCGCGCTGATGGCGTGCTCAAAGCGTGCCGAGGCAATCATGGAGCGCTCCAGCAGGCCGGCACGTACCGACTTGGCGTACTGCTCGCGTGCCATGTCAAAGGGCAGTGCCAGCACGTTGCTGCCAACGCGGGTGAACTCTGCCAACACAGGCGGCACGCCGCAGGTGCAGTCCAGAGTGGTGGCCATCAGTGCAAAGCCCCGCCCAGGCTGTGGGTCTGGGTCTGGAAGAACGGATGCGCGTTGCGGTGGTCCAGTTCCTCGATGCGACGCTCGACATCGTAGATGTCTACGGCTTCGCTCAGGTACTGCTCGTCAAGCTGCTGCTGCGAAGGGAAATGCGGAACCAGAGTTTTGATGAACTCGACAAAATGGGACATGGTGAGCCCTTAAATAAAGTTTGGTGACTTAATTATAAGGGTTAACCCTAAGTTTGTGCCAACTATGTCCATTCCCCTCCATCCAGCTGCGGCTGAACGGCGTGATTTGCCCGATCGGCCTTCCCGTACAGTAGCGGCCATGGCCGACCGCTACCCCAGTTTCCACCTGCTGTGTCAAACGGAAGTGGAGGGCCGCGACTACACGGTTGCGCTGCGGCACCGCCAGTCGCGCCTGGCTGTGCTGGCGCCCCATGGCGGTCTGGATGAAGCCCTGGGCCGGCAGTTGCGCAGCGCGCTGCACCGCTGCGGTTTCCATGTGGCGCCCCACCACAACCCCAAGCTGCAAGGCCGCCACCCGCGCAACCTGGGCCGGTCCGGACGGGGCGTGCAGCTGGAGTTGTCACGCGGGCTGCGCAGTTCGCTGTTTGTGGACCACAACAGCACCGGCCCATTGGTGGCCACGCCACGCCTGGCGCTGTTCGCACAGGCCGTACGCAGCGGCATTAGCCAGCACTTCGCCACGGCGCAGGCAGACTAGTCGATCTGGTCTTCCAGCCGCTCGGCCGCGTGCCGGTCGGCCTGCAGCACCGCGTTGGCAGTGCGCCCGGCACGCAGGTTGTACCACCCGCCATAGCCCACCACTGCCACGGTCAGCAGCAGCGAAAATAGACCGTGCCATGGAAGACCTGCGGCAAAAAGGGCAGCACGGCAGTGTCCGAGTCCATCATCTCGCCGGCGGTCCAGGCGATCAGCGCGGCACCGATGTAGACCACGATGGGGAAGCGGTCCATGATTTTCATGATGAGGGTGCTGCCCACCACGATCAGCGGAATCGACAGGCCCAGGCCCACAATCAGCAGCGTCCAGTCGCCCTTGGCCACGCCGGCAATGGCCAGGGTGTTGTCCAGGCTCATCACCACGTCGGCAATCAGAATGGTCTTGACGGCGCCCATCAGGCCGGCGTGGGCATGGTGCGCGCCCTTGTCCTCGTCTTTTTCAACCAGCAGCTGGATGGCAATCCAGACCAGCAACAGGCCCCCCAGGGCCTGCAGGAAAGGGATCTTCAACAACTGCACGGCCACGATGGTGAGCAGCACGCGCAGCACGATGGCGCCGCCACTGCCCCACAGAATGGCCTGGCGTTGGTGCTGGGCGGGCAGGTTGCGGGCGGCCAGGGCAATGACCACGGCGTTGTCGCCGGACAGCACCACATTGATCAGCATGATCTGCGCCAGGGCAGCAAAAAAAGAAGCGTTCAGGAGTTCCATAGGCAACGCTTGTAGCAGTGAACTGGAGCCTTGGTGAACCAGCCACTGGCGGGGGCTGCCAACGGCAGCCGATCTACTGCACTCAGTAGTGCAGTGTGGAGACCGCGCGCAGCTCGTCCGGCGTGGTGCTGGGCAGGCCGAAGTACTCCAGGTAGGCCGGAATCTGCTCGAACAACATGTCGGTGCCGATCTGGAAGCGGCATCCGCGCGCCTGTGCGGCCAGCAAAAAGGCCGTCATCTCGGTCTTCATCACGACCTCGCCGACAAAGGTACTGGGCGCAATGCGCGCTATGTCCATGGGCATGGGGTCGCCCGCGTTCATGCCCATGGGCGTGGCGTTGACGACCACATCAAAGCCTGCAGGATCGTTGCTGCCGGTGCTGACCTGCAATGCCGGATAGTGCTTTTGCAAGCGCTCGGCCAGGCCGGCCTGGGATGGGGCATACGCATCAAACAGCGCAATGGCGGTGATGCCGGCGGCTGCCAGCGAAGCGGCAATGGCCGAGCCAACACCGCCACAGCCCACCACCAGCACGCGCGCGCCCTGCAACACGCAGCCCTTGCGCAGCAGGCCGCGCACAAAACCTTCGCCATCGAACATATCGCCCTGCAACTGGCCGTTGGGGCCGCGTCGCACGGCATTGCAGGAGCCGGCGATGGCAGCGGTGGGCGAGACCTCGTCGAGCAGAGCTATGGTGGTGATCTTGTGGGGCATGGTGATCAGGGCGCCGCGGATATTGGAGAGCTTGAAGACCGCGCGCAGCAACTCGGGAAAATCCTCGGGCTTGGAGCCAAAGGGCACGACGATGGCATTGACCCCACACTTTTCCAGCCAGGGGTTGTAAATCATGGGTGCCTTGAAGGCGTGGGTGGGAAAGCCGATGTGGGCGATGAGCTCGGTATTGCCAGTGATCATGGGTGGGTCCTGAGAAAAGTTGGAGTGGGTGCGTGCAGCTTTTCACGCAGCCTGGACTGCCGAGACCACAGCGCGCAGGGCCAGCACATAGCTGTCGGCGCCAAAGCCACAGATCTGGCCTTTCACGATTTCAGCAAACACCGACTGGTGGCGAAAGGCCTCACGCGCATGGATGTTGGACATGTGCAGCTCCACAATCGGGCAGCTCAGAATCGCCAGCGCATCGCGGATGCCGTAGCTGCAATGGGTCCAGGCGCCGGCGTTGATCAGCACGGCGTCCACACCGTCCCTGAAACCCTGGTGGATGCGCTCGCACATGGCGCCTTCCGAGTTGCTCTGGAAGGCTTCGATGGCAGTGCCCAGTTCGCGGCCCAGGGCTACCAGGCTGGCATTGATTTCGTCCAGCGTGATGGTGCCGTACTGGGCCGGATCGCGCTTGCCAAACATATCGTGGTTGATGCCGTGAAGCATGAGGATTTTCATCGGTGTGTCCTTGGGGATTGCATTAATGTACGAACTGGTTAATTTCGTTGACCTAGGGTTAACCCTTGAG
>JAYVNF010000423.1:0-3191 GCA_043758575.1 Rhodoferax sp. | reverse complement strand
CCACGCCATGCTTGCCGTTCCTATTTTTGTCCGTTGATCTTTTGTAAACCATGTACCACAAGACCCGACTTCCCACGGTATTCCTGGGCCCCGCCCTGCTCATCATGGCGGTGCTGGCCCTGGTGCCCACCCTGTTTGCCGTGTACATCGCGCTGCAAGACCGCGAGCTCGGCAATCCGGACATAGGCTTTGTCTGGTTTGCCAACTTCATCCAGCTGTTTGCGGACCGCCGCTTTCTCAACGCCATCCAGGTCTCGCTGGTCTGGGAAATCGTCACCGTGCTGGCCACCATGGTGTTTGCCATCTTTGTCGGCATCCTGCTGTTCCACAGTGCCACGCGGCGCTGGCAAGGCCGGCTCTCGGTGCTGTTCATCATGCCGGTGCTGCTGCCGCGTGTGTCGGCCGCCTTTGTCTGGAAGTTTGCCTTCCATCCACTGTTTGGCCTGCTGACCTATCCCTACAAGCTGCTCACCGGCCAGCCGCTGGACCTGCTGGCCGAACCCTCACTTGCGTTGCTCTCGGTGGCGCTGGTGGATGTGTGGCAATGGGGTCTGTTCTTCTCGGTGATTGTGTTCAAGCTGCTGCAGACCCTGCCCACACGCCCGTTCGAGGCGGCCCGCATCGACCATGCCAAGCCCTGGGAAATTTACACCTACGTGGCCATCCCCATGCTCAAGGCCCCGCTCATCAGCCTGACTTTTGTGAAGATGATCGAGTCGCTGCGCGCCTTTGACCTGATTTACGTGATGACCCGGGGCGGCCCCGGCATCGCCACCGAAACGCTGGACATGTATGCCTTCTCGCAAGGCTTTATCGAATCCGGAAAAATTTCCTACGCCTCCAGCATGGCCGTCCTGATGATGGTGGCCACCACGGTTGCGTTTACCT
This sequence comes from Rhodoferax sp., assembly GCA_043758575.1. Classification (GTDB taxonomy): domain Bacteria; phylum Pseudomonadota; class Gammaproteobacteria; order Burkholderiales; family Burkholderiaceae_C; genus Allorhodoferax. The sequence goes on along the minus strand of JAYVNF010000423.1, from coordinate 2,303 downwards.
ATATCTGGAAGTGGACGCGCAAATGAAAAAACGCACTTTTGGCTCCACCTGCGCCCGGCTGTTTCTGGGCCTGGTGGCACTCATGGCCGTGGTGCCGGTGCTGTGGACGTTGATCAACTCCTTCAAGTACCGGGTCGATATCGTCACCGACACACCCAAGCTGTTCTTCACCCCCACCCTGGACAACTACCTCTACATCCTGGGGCGTGCATCGCTGGTAGGCGGCGTGTTCAATTCCTTGAGCATTGTTGGCAGCGCCGTGGCCATCGGTGCCGTGCTGGGGCTGCCGGCGGCCTATGCGCTGGCCCGCTATCCCCTGCGCTGGGCCGAGGACATTGAGTTCTTTGTGCTCTCCATCCGCTTTTTGCCGCCCGTGGCCGTGGCAATTCCGCTGATGGTGATCTGGCTGGGCCTGGACCTGTACGACACCCGCACCGCGCTCACCGTCACCTACACCCTGCTCACGTTGGCCACCACCATCTGGCTGTCCATCCCTGCCTTCAAAGCGGTGCCGGCCGAAGTGGAGGAGGCGGCTTTTGTGGATGGTTATGGCCCGTATGCGGTGTTTTTCCGGGTTGCGTTGCCGATTGCCACGAAGTCTCTGGTGGGTGCGCTGGCCTTCAGCTTTGTGCTGGTCTGGAACGAATTTCTGATTGCCCTCATGCTCACCACTTCGGACGCCAAGACGCTGCCGATTGTGGCCTCCGAGCTGAGCCAGCTGGGACGCGACGTGCCCTGGGGCATTCTGAATGCATCGGTCATTTTGCTGGCGCTGCCGCCTTTGCTGCTGATTGGAATCTTGAGCAAGTTCCTGAATGCCGCGCTCAAAAAACAGGGCGCCGCAGACCAATGAATCGCGCCGCCCTGACTCCCCACTCTCCCACTCCCCCCACAAGGCTAGAAATGTCCGCCATTGTTTGCAAGCAGCTATCCAAGCGCTACGGCGACCTGCAGGTCGTGCACAACTTCAATCTGGAAGTTCCCGAAAACGAATTCCTGGTCTTCCTCGGCCCCTCGGGCTGTGGCAAGTCCACCATCCTGCGCATGATTGCCGGCCTGGAAGACATCAGTGGCGGCGACCTGGTAATCGGCGGCACCCGCGTCAACGACCTGCCGCCGGGCGAGCGCGGCATTGCCATGGTGTTCCAGAACTACGCGCTGTATCCGCACATGTCGGTGTTTGAAAACGTGGCTTTTGGCCTGCGCCGCCTGAAGATTGCCGAGGCCGAGATCCAGCGCCGCGTGGGCGCGGTGGCCGCCACCCTGGGCCTGGAGCCCTATATGCAGCGCAAGCCCACCGAGCTCTCGGGCGGGCAGCAGCAGCGCGTGGCGATCGCCCGCGCCATGATCAAGACGCCCAAGGTGTTCTTGTTTGACGAGCCGCTCTCCAACCTGGACGCCAAGCTGCGCAACCACATGCGCATCGAAATTGCGCGCCTGCACCAGAGCCTGAAAACCACCACCATCTATGTGACCCACGACCAGCACGAGGCCATGACTTTGGCCGACCGCATCGTGCTGCTCAAGGACGGCTTGATCGAGCAAATCGGTACGCCGCGTGAAATCTTTGAGCGCCCACTCACCCGCTACGTGGCCGGCTTCATTGGCACACCGCCCATGAACCTGGTGGACATGGCGGTGCGCGACCGGGACGACCATTTCGAAATCTCCGGCCCCTGCGGCCTGCTCACCGTCAGTGCCAATCGCTTTGACCTGCGCGGGCGCGGGCGCGTCACCCTGGGGCTGCGCCCCGCGCACATGGCACTGGCCCCTGCCAATCCGCACGGCATGGGCTTTTTAGGCCAGGTCGAGCTGGTGGAGTACCTGGGCAACGAGGTACTGCTCAACCTGAACTGCGGCGGCGTGGAGATGGGTGCCCTGGTGCCCTCCCGGCTGGCCCCGCGCGTGGGTGAGCGCATGGGCTTTGGCGTGCAGGAAGACAACGTGCACCTGTTTGACATAGACAGCGGCAAAACCCTGGTGCGCCCGGTATAGCGCCAGGTTTTCACCACGCTTCATTCATTCTTTTTACTCTCACAAAGGACCATCATGACCCAGGCACTGGTATTGGAAAAAACCCAGCAACTCACTTTGCGCGACATCGATCTGCCCCTCGTTCTGGGACCCAGGGATGTGAAGATCCAGGTCCACACCGTGGGCGTGTGCGGCAGCGATGTGCACTACTACCTGCATGGCGGCATCGGGCCGTTTGTGGTGAATCAGCCCATGGTGCTGGGCCACGAGGCCTCGGGTACGGTGGTGGAGCTGGGCAGCGCGGTCAGCAGTCTGAAAATAGGCGATCG
>JAYVNF010000422.1:0-9926 GCA_043758575.1 Rhodoferax sp. | reverse complement strand
CCGTGGCGCGTGCACTCAACAAGACGTATGTGCCGGCCGATGCGCTGTTGAAAGACTGATTCCCGCGTCGGCCCGGGCGGACGCGGCCGGCGAGCTTGCAGGCGGGCAAGGGCTCAGGGTTGCAGGCGCTTTTTGGCCTGCTCCTGGCTGCCGTAGTTCTCGGCCTTGGCAAAGCCCAGGGCCTTGAGCGTGTCCAGCGCCACACCGGAGCGCTGGCCGGAGCGGCAGTACAGCATCAAGTGGTCGTCCTTGCTGACCTTGGCCGTGGCAATGCTCTGGCCTATGCTGCTGTGCGGCAGGTTGATGGCGCCATCCAGGTGGCCGCTTTGAAATTCCTGTTCGGTGCGTACGTCGATCAGCACGTCGCGCGCAAAGGCCGAAACCGCTAGCAACAGCGCCAGTGCGCACACGGCGCGTTTTCCATAAGCATGCATATTCAGAGTTCCCACAAGGTGTTGCCGATTTGGCTAATGGTCGGTGTGCACTGGCAGCTGCAGCCGCAGCCGGGCTTGCTCCATGCCACCGTAGTTCTCGACGTTGGCATAACCCAAAGCCTTGAGCGTGTCGTAGGCGATACCAGAGCGCCGGCCTGATTTGCAGTACAAGACGATGTGGTCGTCTTTGGCGACGGTGGATGTGTGGATGTCCTCGCCAATCGAGGTATAGGGCATGTTCATGGCGCCCTGGATATGGCCGCTCTGGAATTCCTGGCCCGTGCGCACGTCAATCACCACCTCCCTGGCACACACCGCACCAACCGCCAGCAGCAACGCTACCAAGGCCAGGACGAGTTTTCGTGTCACATGCATTCGGGGGCTCCGCAGTTTATAGATAACCCCTTTTGTACCACGCCCGCAGGAGAAAAAAGAAGGCGCCCCTGGCGCCTCAGGTAAAGCCGCAATCAGCGGCTTTCAGTGCAATCAGGCCGCCTGCGCAGCCTGCGGGGCATTCGCCGCTTCGCTGGTGACGCTCAGGATATCGGTGTGCGCAGACGCCAGGGCCTGGGCCTTGCCCGCTTCACCCATGGCCAGGCCTTCGGCACGGACGATGCGCACATCGCTCACGCCAAAAAAGCCGAACACGGTCTGCAGATAGCTCTCCTGGTGTTCCATGGCGCGTCCACCTTCACTGGTGGAATACATGCCGCCGCGGGTGGAGGCCACGATCACGGTCTTGCCACCGGCCAGGCCTTGCGGGCCTTTTTCTGTGTACTTGAAAGTGCGTCCGACCTGGGCCACGCGGTCAATCCAGGCCTTGAGCTGGCTGGGAATGGAGAAGTTGTACAGCGGCGCGCCGATTACCACCACGTCGGCCGCCAGGAACTGCTGCACCAGGGCCTCGGAAATGGCGTTCTCGCTTTTCTGCACCTCGCTCATGGCGCTGCCGGCGGGCAGGCGAAAGCCCAGGGAGTCGGCCGACAGGTGGCTGGGCGCTTGGGTGGCCAGGTCCAGGTATTCCACCGTGGTGCTGGGGTTCTTGGCGCGCCACTCGGCAACGATCTTGGCGGTCAGGCTGCGCGAGACCGAGTTGTCGGCCAGAACGCTGGAGTCAATGTGCAAGAGTTTCATGGTGTTCATCCTTGGAGTGAAGGGTTGCCCGGTAGCTGCCGGGGGATGGCTGAACTTTAAAATTTCTACGGCCATAGAGAAACTACCCAATCGACACTGGTGCATTGCCCATGCAGCAATAATCAAGACCTTGCATTCCCATAAAGTGAAGCCATGAGCCGACCGAACCCCAAGCCCACCCCCCTTGACGCCAGCCGCGGCCCCATCAACCTGGCCCTGCAAGGCGGTGGCTCGCACGGCGCTTTCACCTGGGGGGTGCTGGACGCCCTGCTGGAGGACGGTCGCCTGTCTTTCGAGGGCATCAGCGGCACCAGTGCCGGTGCCATGAACGCCGTGGCCATGGCCCACGGACTGGCCCACGCTGTGGGCCAGTCCGCAGTGGACCAGCGCGAGTCGGCGCGCGCCTCGCTGAGCGCCTTCTGGGAAGGGGTGGTCGCCATGGGCAGCTTGCAAAGCACCATGTCCCATGCCCAGCGCGTGCCCTTCGATTTGCTGTTTGGCGGGCTGGCGGCGCTGGCTGGCCAGCAGTCGCCCGGGCAAATGGTGAGTGATGCGCTGACCGGCTTCTGGGCCAACTCCTTTTCGCCCTACCAGACCAATCCGCTGGACATCAATCCGCTGCAGGACTTCCTGGAGCGCCAGATCGACTTCGAACGCCTGGCCGCCTACAAGGGCGTGAAGGTGTTTGTGCTGGCCACCAAGGTCAGCACCGGCAAGGCCGAAATCTTTTCCGGCAAACGCCTCACGGCCAAGGCGGTGATGGCCTCGGCCTGCCTGCCCACGGTGTTTCGCTCGGTCGAGATCGAGGGCGAGCACTACTGGGACGGTGGCTACTCCGGCAACCCTGCCATCCACCCGCTGGTGTACGACTGCCAGAGCCGCGACATGCTGCTGGTGCAGATCAACCCGCTGCGCCGTGGCACCGTGCCCACCAGCGCCGCCGACATCCTGGACCGGCTCAACGAGATCACCTTCAACTCGGCCCTGATCGCCGAGATGCGCGCCATCGACTTTGTCAAACGCCTGCTCTCCGAGGGCAAGCTCGACCCCAAGCACTACAAGGACGTGCTGATGCATCGCATCAATGGTGGCAAAGCGCTGGACGCCTACCCCGCCTCCAGCAAGGCGCAAACCGATGCCGCGCTGATCCACCGCCTGCGCGACCTGGGCCGCGAGGCCGCGCTGCACTGGCTGAGCCAGAAACTGGTGCACGTGGGAGTGGAGTGCAGCGTCAATATCGCGCGCGACTACCTGGACGATATGCGCGTGCCGCTGGACCCCGACGCCAGCTGAATTTCCAGCTCGGTTTTAGTTCCATTTGCTGGGCTTTGCACTGCGGCTCTAGGGCCGCAGCACCTGTTGCGCACGGCACAATGGACGCCATGCACACCCTCCCCCAGCGGCCATGAAGTCCAACCCCGTGAACCCCATTAAAACCGCCGCGCGCCTGCTGGTACTGGCCACCCTGGGCGCCCACCTGGCATTGCTGGCGCTGCAAAACCTGGGCGTGGCGCCGGTGTGGCTGGCGGAGCTGTCGCGCTTTCTACCCTTTTACTGGATGCTGCTGCCCCTGGGCGGCGCGGTGCTGGCCGCCGCCCTGCTGCGCCCCGGCTGGCTGCTGGCGGCGCTGTGCAACCTGCTGCTGTTTGGCTACAGCACCATGGACTGGCACTGGACGCTGCAGCCCGAGCCGGCCCAGGCTGGGCGGCCGCTGCGCCTGCTGAGCTACAACATCAAGGCCTTGTACGCGGCGCACCAGGTCGATGGCTTTGCCGGCATTGAGCGCGAGGTGACGCAGCACCAGCCCGATCTGGTGGCGCTGCAGGATGCCCAGCATTGGCTGAGCACGGGCGACAGTGCGGTGCCCGAAATGGCCCGCAGCGTGTTTGGCCTGCCCTATGTCATGGCCTTCGACCAGTACGTGCTGGCCAGCCGCTACCCGCTCACGGATTGCGAGGGCGGGCATCTGGGCAGTGGCGACGGTGCCGGCCATTTCCTGCGCTGCAGCGCGCGCATCGGTGAGACGGCGGTGCAGGTGGTGACGGCCCACTTCGTTTCCCCGCGCGAAGGGCTGGTGGCGGCCAAGACCGAGGCCCACGGCGGCGTGGAGGAGTGGCAATACAACCTGGCACGGCGCCTGGCGCAATCGCAGACCCTGTTGGCGCAGCTGGTGCACCTGCCGCGGCCGCTGATTCTGATGGGCGACTTGAATGCGCCCGAGCAGTCGGTGGTGGTGGAGAACCTCAAGCGCGCCGGGCTGCGCGATGCCTTTGCCGAGGGCGGCCGCGGCTGGGGCTACACCCATGGCCACGCCCTGAGCCAGGGCCTGGACCTGTTCCGCATCGACCACATCCTGCTGAGCGCGGACATCCGGGTGCGCAGTGCCGAGGTCGGTGGCGGTGAGGCGTCTGAGCACAATCCGGTGATTGCCGATGTGCTGATAGCGCCCTGATCAGCGTTGGAGCAGGCTGCCCGGTGCCGGGCCGCTCAGGCGGGCGGAATGCAGCGCGTGGCGCCGCTCTTGTACACCGCCAGGCAGTTGCGCCCGCCGGCCTTGGCCGCATACAGCGCCTTGTCGACCTGGGCAATCAGCTCGTCCTGGTCCGCCAGGCCGGGCTCCCAGGAGGCCGCACCCACGCTCACATGCACGGTGATGTCCTTGCCCTCGTACGTGATCACCAGACCGGCCACGGCCTTGCGCAGGCGTTCGCCGGCCAGCACCACCTCACCCAGCTGGACCTTGGGCGAGATCACCAAAAACTCTTCACCGCCCCAGCGGCACACCGTGTCTTCCTTGCGCGCGGCATCGCGCAGGGCCTTGGCCACGCGCTGCAGCACCAGGTCGCCGGCGGCGTGCCCATGCTGGTCGTTGATGGCCTTGAAGTGGTCGATGTCAAAGCTCAGCAGGGTCAGCGCGTCGCCATGGCGGGTGGCCGCGCTCCAGGCCTGGGTCAGCACCTGCAGGCCGGCACGCCGGTTGGCCAGCAGGGTCAGCGGGTCGGTGAGGGCGGCGAGCTGCAGGCGCCGGTTGGTCAGCGCCAGCTCGGCCGCCATGTCGGTCAGGCGCTTGCTGTCCTGCTCGGCCGCCTCGCGCAGCTTCACATAGCGCCAGGCGCCCTTCAGGCGTGCGCCCAGGGCGCGCAGATTGGGCGGCTTGGAGACGTAGTCATCGACGCCAGCATCAAAGGCCACCACCAGCTCGTTTTCCTGCTCGGACGCGGTCAGCATCAGCACGTACACGCTTTGGCCCCAGCTGCTGGAGCGCAGGGCTTGGCACAGCTGAACACCGTCCATTTCGGGCATGCGCCAGTCGGTGATCATGACGTGGGGGGCGAAGTCAACGGCGCGTTCCAGCGCCTCGCGCCCGTTGTTGGCCACGGCCACGGTGTGCTGGCAGGTGGTTTCCAGCCAGGTCTGCAGCAGGCGGCGCACCACCGGGTCGTCCTCCACCACCAGCACGCGCAGCCAGCGCGAGTCGGAGGAGGCCTGGATCTGCAGGTTGTCCTCGATGATCTTGTCAAAGTGCACGTTCGGCTGCGAGCGCACATTCAGGCCGGTGGCCCAGGTCTGCCACAGCGCCAGGGCGGCGTCCACATGCGGACTCAGGGCGCTGGCGGTCAGGCCCAGGTGGCTGGCGATCTCGGTGAGCTGGGTGGTCTGGTGGGTCTGCTCGGCTTTCTTGGACAAACCGAAATCGCCCAGTCGCTTTGCCAGGTGCAGGGTCTGGCACAAATACCAGGGCCGGGAATGCGGCGCGGCCTGCGCTTGGGCTGGGTCCTCGTGCCATTGCACCGGGTCAACCAGCATGGCCGGCAGGCCCCAGCGCAGCATCAGCGCGCGCGACAGCTGCAGGTGGTCCAGGTGCAGCAGTTCGCGCTCCAGTGCCAGCAGCTTCTGGCCGCGCGTGCCGGTGGCCAGCAACTGGCTGTATTCCACCGGATAGGCGGTGGCCAGCGCCAGCTGGCCGACTTGGGCCAGCAGGCCGCAGGTGAACAGCTCTTCCGGCGAGCCGAGTTTTTGCAGGGCGCCGAACTCCTGCAGGGCCACGCCCATCAGCAGTGAATGGCTCCAGAAATACGTGTAGTCAAAGGCTTCGCATTTGCCCTTGGAATACTGGTCGACCAGGGAAAAGCACAGGGCCAGCTGCTTGACTGCCGAGAGCCCCAGGCGGTTGACGGCCTGGGCAATCGCCACCACCGGGCGGCCCCCATGGGCGGCCGTGTTGGCACGCTCCAGCAGGCGCCCGCTGAGGGCCGGATCGGTTTGCACCAGACGCGCCACCTCGGCGGTGCTGACGTCTTCGCGGGCACAGGCGTTCATGATGGCCAGGGCCACGCCCTGCGGGCTGGGCAGGCGCTCGACCAGCTGCTCCTCCAACGGTTGGTTGATCAAAAAAATGCCCATGTCCTGTTCGGTGTACTGCTCTCAAGTATCCCGTATTTGCTGCAGGCTGTCTGGTGCTTCGCTGAGCCACTGCTGGATGCGCCTACAGGCCGCTAGTGCGCGTTCCAGGTCCAGGTCCTGCAGCGCATCTTCCAGGGGGCTGAGCAGCGTCTCGGGCAGCGCCACCAGCGCTGCGCGCTGGCTGGCAAAGGTGTCCAGCGCCGACAGGTCGGCCGCCTCCAGCTCGGGCACCAGCTGCGCCAGCGTGGCCTGCAGTGCCGGGCGGTCCAAAGCGGTGGCAGCGCTGTCCAGCGCCGCTGTGGCACTGTCGGACTGCGGGGCCGGTGCAGCAGAGTGCTCCATCTGCAGCGTGGCCTCCAGCAGCTGCGTGCGGGTGACCTGGGCCAAGAGCGCCAGTCGCTCCAGCGTGGCCGCGCGGGCCGGGCCGGGGACGCCGTTCTTGCACTGCTTCTCCAGGTGCGAGGCAATTTCCGACAGGTCCAGCGCCCCCAGCAAGGCCGCCGTGCCCTTGAGCGTGTGCGCCTGCATGGCGCATTGGGCACTGTCCTGTTCGGCCAGCCGTGGCAGCTCGGCCACCTGGCCCGGCAGGGCCTGCAGGAAGTCCCGGGCGGCGCGCAGGTAGAGCTTGCTCAGGCCACCCATGCGGGCCAGCGCGGCCGGTACGTCCAGCACGCTGTTGCCGGCGCCGGGTCCGCCGACCGCGGGCACCGGCGTGGCGCTGGGCGTGTGGCTGGCAGGGGCGCTGCGGCCAGGCTCGGCGGCGGCACTGGTCGCCGTACCGGCTGCGTAGCCGGTCATCTTCAGCAGGGTCTGCACCAGGGCCTTGAGGTCAAAGGGCTTGCCCACATGGGCGTTCATGCCGGCGGCCAGGCAGTCATCGCGGTCCGAGGACAGGGCATTGGCGGTCATGGCAATGATGGGCAGCGTGGTCAGCTGCAGCTGCTCGCGCACCATGCGGGTGGCGGCAAAACCGTCCAGCACCGGCATCTGGATGTCCATCAGCACGGCGTGGAACTGCTGGGCCGCTGCCGCTGCCGCAATCGCGTCCACGCCCAGCTGGCCATTGGCCGCCAGCGACACCAGGGCGCCCTCGGACACCAGCAGCTCTTCGGCCACCTGCTGGTTGATCAGGTTGTCCTCCACCACCAGAATGCGCATGCCGGCCAGGCGCCGCTCACTGGCCGCCGTGCGGCGCGACTGGCGGATGCGCGCGCGCGAGGCGCTGGACTCCAGTGCCGCCTCCAGCAGCATGGAGGCGGTCACCGGCTTCACCAGAAAGCCGTTGAGCAGGTTTTGTTCTTCCAGGGTGCGCTGCTCCAGCGACTCGCGGCTGTTGCCCGAGACCATCACCAGTACCGGCTGGCTGACCTGGGCAGCGTGGCACAGCTGGCGCAGGCGCGTGGCGGTGGCCCAGCCGTCCAGGCCCGACATATGCCAGTCCAGGTAGACCACATCAAAAGGGCAGACGCCCGCGTGCAGGCGCTGCTCGAACAGCGCCAGCGCTGCTTCGCCGCTGGCGCTGACCTCGGTCGGCCAGCCCCAGGACTGCACCATGCGCGAGAGCAGCTCGCGCGCCACCGGGTTGCTGTCCACCACCAGGGCGCGGCGCAGTTCGGCATGGGCCGGCAAGGCCTCTTCCAACTCGGGCGGAACCACGTCCACCAGTGGCAGCTGCAGGCCAAAGTGGAAGGTGCTGCCCACGCCCAGGGTGGAGCTCAGGCGCAGCTCACCGCCCATCAGTTCCACCATGCGCTGGCTTGTGGCCAGGCCCAAGCCGGTGCCGCCGAACTTGCGCGTGGTTGAAGCCTCGGCCTGCGAGAAGCCGGTGAAGATATGGGCCTGGTGCTCGGGCGCAATGCCTATGCCCGAGTCCTGCACCGCAAACTCAATGTGGGCGCTGTACGCGTCCAGCTGCTGCAGCTGCAGCGAGACCACCACCTGGCCCTGGTGGGTGAACTTCACCGCATTGCCGCCCAGGTTGATCAGCACCTGCTGCAGCCGCATGGCGTCGCCCAGCAGCACATCGGGAATGGCCGGGTCGATGCCAAACAGCACCTCCACCGATTTGGGCCCCAGGTTGCTGGAGAGAATCACCGACAGGCTGCGCATCAGGCGGTTGATGCGAAACGGCTGCGGGTCCAGCTGCATCTTGCCGGCCTCGACCTTGGAGAAGTCCAGGATGTCGTTGATCAGGCTGAGCAGGGACTTGGCGGCATTCTCGGTCTTGTCGGCGTAGTCGCGCTGGCGCGGGTTCAGTCCGGTGTTGTGCAAGAGCCGCAGCATGCCCAGGATGGCGTTCATGGGGGTGCGGATTTCGTGGCTCATATTGGCCAGGAACTGGCCCTTGCTTTGCGTGGCCAGCTCGGCCTTTTCACGGGCTTCGCGCAGCGTGCGCTCGTACTGCTTGTCTTCGGTGATGTCCTGGAAGATGCCGCTCAGTCGCACCACGCGGCCGTTCTCCATGGTGGCCTTGCAGGTGGTGCGCACATCGATGCAGCGCCCGGTGGTGGTCAGGGTCTGCAGCTCCAGGTCGTAGCCCTGGCCGCTGCTGGTGGCCAGGGTCAGCGCGGCGCTCAGGCGCTGGCGCGACTCGGGCAGGTAAAAGTCCACGCCGGCGTCCACCGTGGGGTTGAAGTCTTCCGGCGTGGTGTCATGCAGGTGGTAGGTTTCCCGGGTCCAGTAGAGCTCGCCGCTTTGCAGGTCGAACTCCCAGCCGCCCACCTTGGCGATGGCCTGTGACTCCTCCATCAGCGCATTGCTCAGGTTCAGCGCCAGCTCGGCGCGTTTGCGCGCCGTGATGTCCACGATTTGCGCCAGCACAAATTCCGGCTGGTCGTTGTCGTCGCGCACCACCGACACGCTGGCCAGGCCCCACAGGGTATGGCCGTCGCGGTGCAGGTAGCGCTTGGCACGCTGGTACACCGGTATCTCGCCGTCCAGCAGGCGCTGCATTTGCTCTGCATCGGTGTCCCATTCTTCGGGGTGGCTGATGTCGGTGAAGCTGATGTCATGCAGCTGCTCCTGCGTCAGGCCGACAAAGTCGCACATGGCCGGGTTGGCCATCAACCACTGGCCCTTGGGCGAGAGCATGGCCATGCCGGTGGCCGCATCCTGGAAGGAGGCGGCAAAGGTGGCCTCGCTTTGGCGCAGCTTCTCGGCCGACTGGTGGCGTGCCGTGATGTCGGTGCGGATAGAGACGTACTTCTCGATCTGGCCCTGCTCGCCGACGAAGGGGGCAATCATGCTGTCCACCCAGTAGAGCGAGCCGTCCTTGGCCCGGTTGCAAATTTCGCCGCGCCAGGGTTTGCCGCTTGCAATGGTTTGCCACAGCTGGCTCCAGAAGGCCGGGCGCTGCAGCCCCGAGTTCAGGATGCGGTGGTCCTTGCCAATCAGCTCGGCGCGGCTGTAGCCGCTGGCACGGCAAAACGCGTCATTGACCTCGGTGATGCGGCCATTGGCGTCGGTGGTGGAGACAATCGCGTGCGTCTCCACCGTGTCCAGCAGGGCGCGGGCATCGCGTATGGCGGCTTCGAGCTGGTGCTGGATGGCCTTTTGCACCGTGATGTCGGTGCCCAGCTCCATAAAGCCCACCAACTGCCCCTGCTTGTCCAGCATCGGCTGCACCTCGGTGTTGGCCCAGTACTCGTGGCCGTCGCGGGCCTGGTTGATGAGCTCCACCCGGCAGGCCACGCCGCGGCGGGCACCGTCCAGCAGGGCCTGCACCGCCTGCTCCGAGCTTTTGCCGGAGGCCAGCAAGTCCCCCGGGGTGCGGCCACGGGCCTCCTCCAGGCTGTAGCCGGTGATGCGGCAAAACCCCTGGTTGACCCACTGGATGCGCATCTCGCTGTCCATCAGGGTGACCGCGTTGTCGGTGTGCTGTACCACCTGGGCCATGCGGTCCAGCTCGGCCGTCATGGCCTCGGCCAGGTTGCGCGCGCGCTGCCGGCCCACCGC
>JAYVNF010000421.1:0-3223 GCA_043758575.1 Rhodoferax sp. | reverse complement strand
GTGGTGGAAAGCATCTTCGGCATAGGCCGCGATGTCACCGAGGCGCGGCAGTCGCAGGCGCGCATCCAGTTGGCCGCCAATGTGTTCACGCATGCGCGCGAGGGCATCATGATCACCGATGCGCAGAGCCGCATCATCGACGTCAACGAATCCTTCTGCCGCATCACCGGCTTCAGCCGCGAGGAGGCCATAGGGGCTGACCCGCGCATCCTCAAATCCGGGCGCCAGGACGCCGACTTTTACGCCAGCATGTGGAGCGCCATTGTGCATACCGGCCACTGGTCGGGCGAAGTCTGGAACCGGCGCAAGAGTGGCGAGATATTTGCCGAGATCCTCACCATCAGCGCGGTGCACGATGCCGAGGAACAGGTGAAGAACTATGTGGCGCTGTTCACCGACATCACGCCCATGAAGGAGCACCAAAGCCAGCTCGAGCACATTGCCCACTACGACATGCTCACCGGCCTGCCCAACCGGCGCCTGTTTGCGGACCGGCTCGGCCAGGCCATGCATGTGAGCGACCGCAGCAAGCGCTCGCTCAGCGTGATCTACCTGGACCTGGATGGCTTCAAGGCGGTCAACGACCGCTATGGCCACGAGGTGGGCGACAGCTTGCTGGTGCTGCTGGCACAGCGCATGAAGCTGGCCCTGCGCGAGGGCGACTCGCTGGCACGTTTTGGCGGTGACGAGTTTGTCGCCGTGCTGGTCAATCTGGAGCACCCGCACGACTGCGTGCCGGTGCTGGAGCGCTTGCTGCTGGCAGCGGCCGAGCCGGTCACCTTGCCGGTCCAGGCGGTGCCGGTGACGCTGCGCATGTCGGCCAGCATAGGCGCCACCATTTACCCCAAGGACGGCGCCGATGCCGATGTGCTGATGCGCCATGCCGACCAAGCCATGTACCTGGCCAAACAGGCCGGTAAGAACCGCTACCACCTGTTTGATGTGGCCCACGACACCGCCGTCAAAACCCAGCGCGAATGGCTGGACCGGCTGCGTCAGGGGCTGCTGGAGGGCGAGCTGGTGCTGTACTACCAGCCCAAGGTGGACATGCAGGCAGGCACGGTGGTGGGCGTGGAGGCGCTGGTCCGCTGGCAGCATCCGCAGCGTGGCCTGCTGCTGCCGGGCGCGTTTTTGCCCAGCATCGAAAACCATGAACTCAGCGTGCAGGTGGGCGAGTGGGTGATTGACCAGGCCCTGGCGCAAGCCAACGCCTGGCGTGCGCAGGGCATAGACCTGCAGGTCAGCGTCAATGTGGGTGCCCTGCAGTTGCAGCAGCCCGGCTTTGTCGAGCGGCTGTTGGGCATTCTGGCGCGCCACCCGGAGTTGCCGCACCAGCGCCTGGAGCTGGAAATACTGGAGAGCAGCGCCCTCAAGGACATTGCAGTGGTGGCCCAGGTGCTGCGCGACTGCAATGCCCATGACGTGCGCCTGGCCTTGGATGATTTCGGCACCGGCTACTCCTCGCTCACCTACCTCAAACACCTGCCGGCCGAGACCCTGAAAATCGACCAGAGCTTTGTGCGCGACATGGCGCGCGACCCGGAGGACCTGGCCATCGTCAACGGCGTCATCGGTCTGGCCCGGGCCTTTGGCCGCAAGGTGATTGCCGAAGGCGTGGAGAACGCCGAGCAAAGTGATTTGCTGCTGCAGCTGGGCTGCCAGACCATGCAGGGCTTTGGCATTGCCCGGCCCATGCCGGCCGACCAATTCCCCTACTGGATGCAGCAGTGGCTGGCCCACCCCGTGCTGCGCGCGGGCTGAGGCTGCAATAATCGCGGCCATGAAAAACCTTTGCCGCGCTCTTCTGCTGATTGCCACTTCCGCACTGCTGTGCCACACCACGCTGGCGCAAACTGTGCAAGTGCAAAACGTGCAGGTGCAAGGCGCCTGGGTGCGGGCCACGGTGCCGGGGCAAAAAGCCAGCGGTGCCTTCATGCGCCTGAGCTCCGCTGCGGGCACGCGGCTGCAGTCCATCTCCACCCCGGTGGCCGGCGTGGCCCAGGTCCATGAGATGCGCATGGAAGGCGACATCATGAAAATGCAGGCCCTGCCAAACGGCCTGGAACTGCCCGCTGGCAAGACCGTGGAGCTCAAGCCCGGGGGCTACCACGTGATGCTGATGGACCTGAAAATGCCGCTCAAAAAAGACAGCAGCATCCCCATGACCCTGGTGTTTGTGGATGCCAAAGGGGTGCAGAGCAAGATCGAACTGCAAGTGCCGGTCAGCACCAGCGCACCGATGGTGCAGGCTCCGGCCAGCGCCAACTAGGCCCGCCTAGAAATCGATGGCCAGGGGCGTGGGCAGCTTGTCGTCCAGGTACAGGCTGTACTCATCCCAGACGTCGGCGCCGTAGTGCTGGTCGCACAGCGCCTCGATGTCGGCCAGGGTAATGAACAGGGTGCTGAACATGGTGTCGTAGAAGAAGGGCTCGCTGGTGCCGGCCTCGGTGTCTTCCTCGTAGTGGTAGCCATGCACCCAGACGCGTTTGCCGGCGTAGCGGGCCTCGAAGGCGGCGCGGCGCTTGAGGTACTCGGCCTCCTCGTATTCGTCATCAGCCATCTTGCGCAGGTGGTAGGCGTTGCCGTGCAGGGGGTGCTTGGGGTCCAGCTGCAGGTCCACCATCTGCCAGACGGTGGAGATCTGGGTGGCCACATTGGCCAGCTGTTCGGGGGTGATGTCGCCCTCCCAGTGCACCACGTCGATACAACGGGAATTGCCCACTTCTCCGTCCCAGATGCTGGCGCTGTGTTTCATGGTCTTGGCGGTCATAAGGCGTGTTCTTTTCGGGGTAGCTATGGTGGCCCTATCTTATGTGGGTTTCCACACTTGTGGCTGCAGCGCCTAGCGCACAAAATCCGCAGGCATTCCAACAACGAGGAGCACGCACATGAAAAGATTGACTGGGCATCTGTATTTCTGGGTCCTGATCGCCATCCTGGTAGGCGGCACCATCGGCTTCTTAAGCCCTGCCGACGCGGTCAAGCTCAAACCCCTGGGAGACGGCTTTATCTCGCTGGTGAAGATGCTCATCAGCCCGGTGATTTTCTGCACCGTGGTGCTGGGCATTGCCGGCGCCGGGGACATGAAAAAAGTCGGCCGCGTGGGTGGCAAGGCCCTCTTGTATTTCGAGGTGGTCTCCACCTTCGCCCTGGCCATCGGCCTGGTGGTGATGAACGTGCTGCGCCCCGGCGACGGCTTCAATGTCGATCCGGCCACGCTGGA
>JAYVNF010000420.1:0-3226 GCA_043758575.1 Rhodoferax sp. | reverse complement strand
GTGGTGCGTGCGCTGGCGGCGCTGCTGCTGCTGGCCCTGGCCCTGCTGCTGGACCTGTGGCAGCGCCCTGATCTGCCGGCGCCTGCCAGCGCCGTGTTTGCCACCCGCGCGGCCAACGCCACCCTAACAGTGTCCGGCGTCAACGCGGTCAGCCTGAAGCCGCAGGCATCCGGCACCATCCCCATGCCCGCAGGCGCTGCCGCCGCGCACGCCAGCAACTTGCTGGCCATGCCAGCCAGCCACGCTGCGGTGCTGAGCGCCTTCTGGTTTGCTGGTGACCGCGAGAGCGCACCCAATGTGCAGATCGCCGCTTCCCAGTTTGACCGCGCCAGCCAGCAGTGGCTGCCAGCACGCTTTGTGGTGAACCGCCAGGTGATGGCCGATCAACTCGGCTTTGGCGTGCGCCGCCTGGGCAATCCGGTGGCCTGGCTGGACGCTTCGGGCCGGGTGCACCTGTTTGTGGTGGCCACCGGTTGGGGCGGCTGGGCGGCGGCGCGCATCCTGCACCTGGTGCAAGACAGTGCCGGCAGCGGCCTGGCCGAGCTGTCCTTCACGCCAGTGCGGGTGCTGCCCCTGTCCTGGTTGTGGAACACCAGCTTTCTGGTGCGCAATGCGCCCCTGGCGCTGCAGGACGGCGGCATGCTGCTGCCGGCGCATTTTGAAATCGGCCTCAAGTATCCCACCGCCCTGCGTTTTGACAAACAGGGCGGATTTCTGGGCATGGTGCGCCTGTCGCGCCAGACCCATGTGCTGCAACCCACCCTGCTGGCGCAAAGCCCCACGCAGTGGGTGGCACTGATGCGCGATACCCGCGCCGACGGCCACATCACCGCGGCGCAAACCGAGGACGGCGGCCTGCACTGGCGTGACCTGCCGGACCTGGCGCTGGTCAATCCGGATGCTGCCGTGGCCGGCATGGCCCTGGATACGGGCCAGATGGTGTTGGCCCACAACAGCTCGGCGCATTCACGCGAGCTGCTGGACCTTAGCCGCTCCAGCGACGCCCTGCACTGGCAGACCCAGCAAGCGCTGGCGCATGGCGCGTCCGGCGACGAATTTTCCTACCCGGCCATGGCCTGGGCCGATGGCGCGCTGTGGCTGAGCTACACCGACCAGCGGCGCAGCATTGCCTGGCAGCGGTTTGCGCCGCAGGCGGAGGCAGCGCCGTGATGGAGCATGTTTCCTGGCTGACACGCCTGCTGTCCACTCAGGCCCCGGCCCTGCCGCCGACCTGGGCCATGCGCCTGGACCTGGTCGTGGGCTGGGCCCTGGTACTGGCCTTGCTGGGGGCGGTGCTGGCTTGGCGCCTGCCGCTGCGGGCGCGCCGCCTGCTGGCCGCCAGCCTGGCGCTGTGGACCTTTTTGCCCGGGCCGCTGTCGCCGGACTATTGGCTGGGCCTGGCGTTTCACGGCCCCAGCCTGTTGGCCATGCTGTTGTGCGCCTGCTACCTGTGGCGCCTGCTGCGTCCGGCCGTGTCAGCAGTGCCAGCGGTGCCCGTCTCCGGCGGCGACAGTGGTGCTGGCATGCAGGTGAGCGCTGCTTCCACCCAGGTCGCACCGAGGTTGGCGCGCAGCGAAGCGCTGCTGCTGGGTGCTGCCGTGCTCGTGGGTTATGCACTGTTGCTGGACACCTTTGCCGTCTTGCCGCTGGAGCTCTACGCCTGGGGTTTCAGCCCGGCCCTGCTGCTGGGCTTGCTGGCGCTCAGCCTGTTGCCGTGGCTGGTCCGTGGGCGTGCAGTTGGCCGCGCCAACCCGGCGCTGTGGCTGGTGCCCCTGTCCCTGCTACTGTTTGCCGCCACCCGGCTGCCCACCGGCAATGTCTGGGATGCGCTGCTGGACCCCTGGCTGTGGCTGCTGCTGCAGCTGGCACTGCTGCGTCGGACTAAGCGGGGGCTTTCACCAGCAACCACTCACGGCTGAACAGCCACTCGTCCGGGTACCACAGATTGTCCAGCGTGACCTCGCCGGCTTTGTGGCGGCTCTTCACGTGCCAGCGCTGCGCCAGCAGCTTACATTGCGGCAGGCAAGTGGGTGCTTCCTGTTCGTCGTTGTCCTGCAGCCAGACCACGGCGTCGAATTCGCCCAGCAGGCGCAGCAGGCGCTCGGGCGCTGGCATCTCGGGATAACGCTCACCGGTGTTGCGGCCCTCGGCATCAAAGGGAAAAATCTGGCTGGCGGGCAGCACAAAGTGGTAGTTCTCGTACTGGCCGGTAAAGCCGTTGGGCACGGCCACTTTCTTACCCTGCAGCTGTGCCTGGACGGCGGGTGCATAGTCCTGGTCCGGGTGGGACAGCGGCGCCACCATCAGGCCAAAGCAGGCATACACCGCCGCACAGACCAGCAGGCTGGCATTGCGCGTCCAGCGCGCATTGAACAGGCCCAGGGCCGCGCCCAGCAAACCGATGGCCGCCACCAGCACCGCCAATGCGCCCAGCCAGGGCGAGCCCCCATCCATCTCGCCTATCACCCAGGCAATGCGCGCCAGCATGACCAGGGCCGGTGCCATCAGCAGCAGCGTGGCCACCGACCAGACACGACCTATGCGCTGCCACAGCAAAGCCATGGCAATGGCCAGCGCCGGTATGGCGGGAATTACATAGCGCTCCGAGCGCTGGCTGGGAATGGTGAACACGATCAACCACACCAAGAGCCAGACCAACAACACGCGCTGGGCCGGTGTGAGCTGCACATAGGTGCTGGCACGCAGGCCACGTTTGAGCGCCAGCCAGCACAGGCCCAGGGTGCTGAAGGCCAGCAGGCCGGCATTGACGGGATAGGCCAGCAGCTGGGTCCACATCGGGTAGGGGCCGCTGAGTGCGGCCTGCCAGTAACCCATGTTGCTGGACATCTTGCCGGCATTCTCGGCCACCACAAATTCCTGCCAGACCGCAGCCGGGTCCGGGTCCAGCACAAACCAGAGGGCAAAAATGCCCACGCCCAGGACGGCGCTCCAGCTCACGCCGGCCGTGGTGCGGGCCACGCTCTTCCAGTTCAGCTGCGGCGCGCTCCACAGGGCCGCACACCAGACGGCAGCGCTGGCCGGTGCCACCAGGGCAAAGGATTTGTAGGCCGCACCCAGCCCCATGGCCAGACCGAACAGGGTGTAGGCCAGCCAGCCCAGCCGCGCTGGCCTGGCGACCACTGCCGAACCCGGCGCCGGGCCGCCCCAAGCAGGGCTAGCCCCTGTGGGGGGCGCCGCTTTGCGCAGGCGCAGCCAGAGTAGCCAC
>JAYVNF010000419.1:0-3231 GCA_043758575.1 Rhodoferax sp. | reverse complement strand
CACTCCATGCTTTTGATTAGTGAGGTACCAAGCGCCGGCCAGCCAAACTTTAAGAGGTGTCCTCGTCTTCTCAAAAATGGTTCCTGCCGTGACGCTGGTCTGATGCTTACAGCTTAGACAAACTAAGCGGGAGCGACTGGTCTTAACTGGCGCCCCAACCACACCGCACTTTGGACAAATGAATCCATTGGGCCAGCGAAGGCGTTCCAGGTAATCGGAACAAGCCTGCTCAGAATGGAACCAGTCAGTGAATTCGCTCCAATTTTTGGGGTAGTCTCGACCTGCTGCAGGCATGTAACGAACTTCGCTCATTCGGCAATTGTGCCAGCCAAGGAGCTAAATGGATACCCCTTATGAACTCCCAGGCCAGGGCCTTGTTCTTGGTGGCCTTTGGGATGGTGTAGAAGCTGCCACCCCAGGAGCCGTAGGCCTTCTCGGGTAGCTGGGCGACCCGCCACAGACCCTTGGTGTCAGGGGCCAGCCAGTTGCTCAGGTGACCGGCCAACCAGGCGCCAGAGAGCTGGGTGGCGATGGTGCCGCGCTTGAAGCCTTCGGACCATTCGTTGGACCAGGCGCCGATCTTGCCGTCGAGCTTTTGTTCACGCACTTTTTTGGCCAGCTCAAAGGCGCGCACAAAGCGCGGGCTGTCCACCAGAACCTTGCCCTTGTTGTCGATGTACAGGCCCTCGCCCGGCTTGATGTCGGAGCGGATCACGATGTCCTTTACGTCGCGTGCATGTGCCACCAGGTAGGCGCCGGTGCTGGCCTTAATCTTCACGCCCGAGGCGACGAAGGAGTCCCAGGATTGGGTCAGGTCGGCCTCTTTCACACCGGCTTTTTTCAGCAGGTCGTCGCGGTAAAGCAAGGTGCCGGGGCCGATGTCAGAGGGCACAGCCACCACCGTGCCGGGATTGGTGGTGCCCTGGCGGAAGGCGTAGGGCACAAAGTGGGCCTGCTGCGCCTTGATGTTGTAGGGGGCCGCGCCCAGGTCCTCCAGGCCACCGCCTTCGGCAAAATGGGCCACATAGCCGTACTCCACCACCATCACATCCGGCAGGTTGGACGAGGTGGACAGCGCCGTGGTCATGGCGGTGTGGTGGTCGGCAAAGGCGCGGCTGATCACCTTGATCTCCACATCTGGGTGCTTTTTCTTCCACATCGGTATGGCCGACTTGGCAATTTCGTCGACCGCAGGAAAGGCCGCCACCGTCAGGGTTTGCTGGGCCGCAGCACTGGCCAGCAGGGTCAGGCTGGCAAGACCGGCAAGAAAGAATTTGAACGAGGCGCTGAGAGCGGGGCTGGCTGCGGACATGGAGTCTCCTGGTGGTCTTGTGGTAGTGCGGTGTTGCAACTGTGTGAAAGCGCTTTCATTATAGGCAGCACTTCTTCACCAACAGGCTCAGGGTATTCCCGGTAGCAGGTGATTTAAACGGTCTACACCGTCAAGCGGCGGCAGGACTCGCGCGCCACCAGGCGCGGCGGTGGCACCTGGAAGTGGGGCTTTTCGCCGGCCAGCAATTGCAGCAACACCTCGGCCGCCAACTGCCCCAGCTCATAGGACGACTGGTGCACGCTGCTCAGGGGCGGGCTGGAGTACAGCGAGGAGAGCAAATCGTCATAACCGATCAGCGACACGTCGTCGGGCACCCGCAGGGAATGGCGGCTCAGACCCAGCGCCGCGCCCACGGCCATCTGGTCATTGGCGGCAAAGATGGCGGTGAAGCGCTTGCGCGAGGCCAGCAAATCGCCTACGGCCTGCAGGCCGCTGGCCTCGTAAAAACCACCCTCGGCCACCAGCCCCGGATCGAAGCGGATGCGCGCCTGCTCCAGTGCCAGGCGGTAACCCTGGAAGCGCTCCACCGCGTCGGGGTGCTGCGGGTCACCGGAAATAAAGGCAATCTGGCGATGGCCCAGACCGATCAGATGCTGGGTGGCCAGGCGCGCGCCCTCCACATTGTCGTAATACAGCGCGGCCAGGTTGGGTGCCGTGAGCTTGCGCCCGGTCACCACCACCGGCTGAGACTTGGCGTAGTTTTTCAGTGCCTTGTCGGTCAGCCGCCCGGTCAGCACAATGATGCCGTCCACCCGGCGCGAACGCAGCACGTCGATGCACTTGGCCTCCACCTCCGCATTCCACTGGCCGCTGACAAACAGCGGGCTGTAGCCCAGTGGCAGCAGCTTTTCCTCAATGCCGCGCAGGGCCGAGCCGTAGAACGGACTGTCCAGGGTCTGGGTGACAACGCCCACGCTGAAGGTGCGCCCACCGGCCAGGCCCCGGGCCACCGGGTTGGGCACGAAACCGAGCTTGGCAATGGCGGCGTCCACCGCGGCCTTGCGCACCGGGCTGACCACCGCCGTGCCGTTGAGGATGCGCGACACCGTGGCCGGAGAGACGCCCGCCGCCTTGGCCACCATGTCCAGCGTGACGGTCGCGTTCTGTGCGGTGGACAGGTCTTTGGTGCTGCGCTTGGCGCCCAGATTTTTCATAGCTCAGCATAATAGCGCAGCGCTGTAAGCGTTTTCATCAAATCCGGAATTTTCAGGAATATTTAGCCGCTAGCGCCGCTGTGCCTGATTGGCCGGCTCATCCACTGGCTGGGCCCGAGGATGGCCGTGTTCACACAAACGCACATATATATTGCGGTGTTAGCATTTCTATTCAACCACTTTTTGAACTGGAGTTATCCATGGGCCTGTTAAACGAAATCATTGGTGCGGTCGTAGCGGTGGAAGCCGTAGACAAAATCGATCCCGAGGCGGGATTCTTCAAAAAGGGATTGGCTGCGATCGCCGGCTTCGAGGGTGAAAAAATGATCGAAGAAAAAATTGACGAGCACACCGCTGCGCAAGACGGCTCCACCCCGACAACATAATATTTGGGATATGCCAATACCCGTGCGTGCTATTCTGCTGCCGGGTATTTCAACCACATACAGGAGTTTCTAATATGTCCAAAATTATTTCCGCCGCCTTGGGTAGTTTGTTCGTAGCCGGCATGCTGTTTTCGCAGGTCGCCAGCGCGGCGTCTGACTGCGAGGCCAAAGCCCTGAGCAAGGATGGCAAGCCCCTGGCCGGAGCGGCCAAGGCATCGTCCATCAAAAAATGTGAAATGGCTTCCAAAGCCCCGTCCGGTTGCGCTGAAAAAGCCATGGACAAAAACGGCAAGCCCCTGGCCGGTGCTGCCAAAAACTCCTTTATGAAAAAGTGCGAAGCTGACGCCAAGTAGCAGGC
>JAYVNF010000418.1:0-3235 GCA_043758575.1 Rhodoferax sp. | reverse complement strand
GCGGCCGGGCTGCCCAGCTGGTGATTGCCCATGATCTCCAGCGCCTGCACCAGGGCACTGTGGTCCTGCTGGTCCAGGCCATTGGCCGCGCAGACCTGCATCAGTTGCGCCACGCCGGCCGTTTGCGGCAGGGCCAGGCCCAGGCTTTTGGCGCCGGCCAGGGCCAGGGCAATGTCCTTCTGGTGCAGTGCGATGCGAAAGCCGGGGTTGAAGGTGCGCTTGACCATGCGCTCGCCATGCACCTCCAGAATGCGCGAGGCGGCAAAGCCGCCCATCAGGGCCTGGCGCACCTTGGCCGGGTCGGCGCCGGCCTTGCTGGCAAACATCAGGGCTTCGCCCACAGCGGCGATGTTCAGGGCCACGATGATCTGATTCGCGACCTTGCAGGTCTGGCCGTCGCCGTTGCCGCCCACCAAGGTGATGTTCTTGCCCATGCATTGCAGCAGCGGCAAGAGCTTCTCGAAGGTAGCGTCAGAGGCACCCACCATGATGGTCAGGCTGGCCGCCTTGGCACCGACTTCACCACCGGAGACGGGGGCGTCCATGTAGTCGCAGCCCAGGGCGTTGATGCGGGCGGCAAAGTCCTTGGTGTGCACCGGCGAGATCGAGCTCATGTCGACCACGGTCTTGCCAGCGCTCAGGCCTGCTGCCACGCCATGGGCGCCAAACAGCACGGCTTCCACATCGGGGGTGTCGGGCAGCATCAGGAAAACGATGTCGGCTTTTTGCGCCACTTCGGTGGCGCTGGCGCAAGCCAGTCCGCCCGCCTCCAGCAGTGCGGCGGGAATGCTGTTGCGGGTGTGCAGATGCACCGTGTGGCCAGCGGCGATCAGGTGTGCGGCCATGGGTGCGCCCATGATGCCAAGGCCAATAAATCCAAGAGTAGGCATTGCAGTGTTGTGCTTAAAAGGTTGAGAAAAAAGTCTGCCGGGCTTCAGGCCAGGTATTTGTCGCGCAGTGCCTGGGTGGCGCTGCGAAACGCGCCCAGGTCACTGCCCACGGCCACCAGGGTGGCTCCCATTTCCATGTAGCGGCGTGCATCGGCCTCCACCGGCGCCAGGATGCCGCTGGGCTTGCCGGCTGCCTTGCAGGCTTGCAATATCTGCGCAATAGCGGCCTGCACATCGGGGTGGTTGGCATTGCCCAGGTGCCCATAGGTGGCGGCCAGATCGCTTGGCCCCACAAACACACCGTCCACACCGGGTGTGGCGGCAATTTTCGCGGCCGCGGCCACGCCCTGCGGGCTTTCGATCTGCACCACCACGCTGATGTGGCGGTTGATGTCCTGGAAGTAGCCCGGCACCGTGCCGTAGCGGTTGCTGCGCTGGGCCACCGAGACACCGCGTATGCCCTCGGGCGGGTAACGGGTGGCGGCCACCGCCTGGGCTGCATCCTCGGCGCTTTGCACCATGGGGATCAGGAAGTTGTAGAAACCAGCGTCCAGCAGGCGTTTGATTTCCACCGCGTTGTTGCTGCTGGGGCGCACCACCGGCGCGCTGCGGCTGTCCTTCAGGGCCATGAGCTGGGGCACAAAGGTGATGGCGTCGTTGGGCGAGTGCTCGCCGTCCAGCAAGATCCAGTCAAAGCCGGCCACGCCCAGCACCTCGGTGCTGACGGCGCTGGCCAGCGAGCACCAGCAGCCAATCAGGCGCTGGCCGGCCAGCAGCTGCTGCTTGAAGGTATTGGGAAAGGATTGGTAAGGTGTGGGTTGGGTCATAGCACGAGATGTCCGGTGATAAGGGTTGGCAGCCAGGTGGAAAACGCCGGCACATAGGTGACCAGGGTGATGGCCACAAAGATCGCCATGTAGTAGGGCCAGGCGGTTTTGGTGGCCTCGCCAATCGAGATGTTGCCGATGGCGCAGCCGACAAACTGCACCGTGCCCACCGGCGGATGCACCAGACCCAAAGCGCAGTTGAGCAAAAGCATCATGCCGAACTGCACCGGGCCCACGCCCATCTGGATCGCCAGCGGCAGGAACAAGGGTGTGGTGATCAGAATGTGCGCCGCCATGTCCAGGAAGATGCCCAGCACGATCTGGATGATGTTGATGTACAGCAGCATCAGCCAGGGCGACTGCGTGGCTGACAGGAGGGCCGCTTCAATCGCATCCGGAATTTCCAGGTAGGCCATCTGGTAGCGCAGCATGTTGGACACGCCGATCAGCAGCAGAATCACGCCCGTGGTCTTGGACGCCTTGGCCAGGGACTTCAAGAGCTTTTCCTTGGACATGGTGCGGTAGATAAACACCGTAAGCAAGAGCGAATAGCTCACCGCAATGGCCGCAGCCTCGGTGGCCGTGGCCACGCCCTTCATGATGCACACCAGAATGATGACCACCACCATCAGCCCCGGCATGGAGGCAATGAAGGTGCGCATGACGGCGGCCCAGCCCGGAAATTTTTCCAGCATGGTGGAGCCATCGGCACGCTTGGGGAAGCCAAACTTCACGGCCTGCCAGTAGGCGGTGATGAGCATACAGACCATGATCCAGAACACTGGGATCAGGCCGGCAAACATCAGGTCGCCAATCGACACGCCCTTGATCACATGGCCGTCGATCATGCCGGTGGCGGCTTGCGCGGCGAAGGCATAGATGATCATGTTGTGCGAGGTCGGCATCAGCGCGCCCGAAAGCGAAGCATGGGTCGTGACGTTGACCGCATAGGCCGCGCTGTAACCCTCGCGCTTCATGATGGGAATCATCACGCCACCCATGGCCGAGGTGTCGGCCACGGGCGAGCCGGAGACGCCACCAAACAGCGTGGAGGCCACCACATTGGCCAGGCCCAGGCCGCCGCGCCAGTGACCGACCAGGGCACGCGCAAAGTCGACGATCTTGTCGGCAATGCCACCATGCAGCATCAGCTCACCCGAGAAGATGAAGAAGGGAATGGCCAGGAAGGAAAACACATTCATGCCCGAGACCATCATCTGGATGGCGGTCTCAAACGGCAGGCCTTCAACAGCAAAGGTGGCCAGGCAGGCCAGGCCTATGGAAAAAGCCACGGGCACGCCCAGCAGCAGGAAGGCGACGAAGCCCAGACAGAGTACGGTCAGTGCCATGAGGGAACCACCTTTGCGCCGGAAAACTGCGCCAGCATATGTTCAATGGAAAAGAGAATGATCAGCACCCCTGACATCAGCACCGGCACATAGCGCACCGCCTCCGACACGCCCAGCGTGGGAATGGTGCTGGCGTGGGTGGAGATGGCCATCAAGGCACCGCCCACCA
>JAYVNF010000417.1:0-3250 GCA_043758575.1 Rhodoferax sp. | reverse complement strand
GTGACCACCATCTCCAGGGCCTGTACATCGGATTCCCGTAACAAGGCCCGGCACCACTCTGTCTTGCCCAATCCGGGCAAGCCCGTAACCAACATGTGACCGGCCACTTCTGCGTTCGCCGCCGCCTTGAGCACGCCCTCCAGCCAGCTCTTGGCCAATGCGGTGTGTCGGGGAATGTGGGCGAAGTCTTCCAGCGTCAGGCCATCGCCTTGCAGCGGTGTTGCCATATGCGCCAGAATCTCGTGCGGTGGGCCCTGGTGGTAGGCAATTCCCTCTGCCAATTGGCGGGAGACAAACAGCATGCTGCCCAGATGCTCATCGCCTCCCGGGTACAGACGCAGGATGCCGCTGGTCAGCAGTGTGCCCTTGGCATGCAGCACCGCCTGTACGTCCGCCAGCGGAATGTTCAGGATGGCGCTCAGGGCATGGGGCAGATCGCCCCGGTTGATGACGCCCCAGGTCTTGGCGGCTTGTTTGAGTGCATGGAACACCCGAAGTGCCACGGCCAGCTCAAAGATGGCCATCTCCACAGTATTCAGTCCTGCACTGTGTCCCAGCCACTTCAGGGTGGTGGACATGCTGCAGGGGTGGACCGGCCAGTTGGATTCACCGCGCAAAGCCCGAGGTGCCAGGGGAGCCAGAATGTCCTCGGCCTTTGTGCAGAGCGCTTCGACAACGTCGGCAACCGTGCAGCGGGGGTTGGCAAGCTCTGGCACGCCCAGCACTGCTGCCAAAGCCTGGTACTGGGTTGAGCCGATCCCCCGAAATGCGGGCATCCCGCCTTGGCCCTGCAGGATTCGCAGGATCCAGCTGCTCATGCGCAGCCGGTAGGCCTCGCGTGTGGTTTGGCCCGACACACTGAGCCAATGATCAGAGCTGTCCAGGTGTTCGTAGTGGTCATCGTGGTCTTGGTCCAGAATGCTTTGGATATCCATAGGTAATTCCCTCATTCGGTTCAGTAGCAAGACAGGTTGGCGGCCGAGCGGGCGGCGGCACGGGGCAAGACTTGATCGGCCCTTGATGTGCCACGGGAGTTCACACGCGACAGGGCTCGCTGCACGCTGTGGCGCAGGCGGGGCACATAGAAGTCATCCTCTTCATCGGGCAGGCCAATCCCCAAGCACATGCGCACCAGTCCTGCCAGGCGCTCGTTCTGGCGGTCCAGACGGCGCAGTGGGTACATCACCAGGGTATGCAGCACATCGTCGGCGGTGCTGCCGGCATCCATGGTGGATGCCAGATACCCACGGCAGCCTTCGATAAAGGTGGCCACGTACAGCGCCTCGCGCTCAGAACCGCCAAACGCACTGGAGTAGGCAGCGGTTTCTGCCGCACTGCGAAGGACTTCAATGGTGTAGCGGCGCAGCTTGGCGCCTGCCGAATTGCCATCTACCGTTGTGAGGATGGCTTGCACTTCCGGCTGCTCGAAGAAGTTGGCAAGAAAGGACCTCATGGGTGCTAAGGAAACGGCGCTCAGGGCCTTGCGCATCAACTGCTGCGGGGTCGGGCCTACGGTGACTTCATGGAAGGCTGTGTCGCCTTTAGCGGGACTGGAAGTGGTGCGGACTAAGGTGCTGTTGTTCATGATGGTTCTCGCAAAGTTGTGGGTAAAACCGGTTTTTGGGCAAAGCTGCGCCTGACCGGGCTGTTTCGAGCAGTCCGGGGGCTGTGGTGGGTAGTAGTGGGGGGGTAGTAGCTAGGCGTGGACCTAGTGGGGAGTTAAGCCTCTGGGGCCTCCTGCACCGGCTCGAACTCGTCTTGCAACCAGTTCCGGGCCATGTCTTCCCAGCTCAGGGGCGGCGCTTGTGACCCTGCCTTGGGATCAACAACGTCCGCCGTGTTGGCGTCGCTCACGCCAGAGCTATGTGCGGTTTCAGCTTTTGCCAGCTTTTTTGCCTCGGCCATGGCTGCGTCTTCGCGGCTCCAGTGCACGTCCGACTTCTTCCAGTTGCCCGGACGCGGAATAGGTTGGCGCATGGCATCGCTGTGCAGGGGATCTACCGGGATCATCACTGTGCCGGCACCCTCCTCCACAGCCGCCAGTGGTCCTTGCGAGAGCTTGGCAGCCAGCAGCCGCTCCATCGCTGAGCCGTCCTGGCGAGTGAGATTGGGCACATAGCGGGCATAGACCTTAAAGAGCATCTGCGTGTCGCTGTGGCCAAGCTGCATGGCAATCCAGGCGGGTGCTTCACCGGACGCGAGCCACAAGGTTGCTGCCGTATGGCGGGTCTGGTACGGGCGACGGCGCTCCAAGCCCAGATGGCGCAGCAGCGGGTACCAGACCCGGTCTGAGAAGTTCTTGTTGTCCAGGGGCTTGCCCTCGATGTTGCAGAACACGTACTCGGAGAGTTTGCCGGTGGCCTCCCACTGCGCCTTGAGCGCCTCCATCACCGGCACACTCATCTGGATATCGCGCTGTGAGCCATCGGTCTTGGTGTATTCATCTTCCCCCAGGACGAAGGTCTCCCGGATTTTGATCAGCCGCATCTCAAAGTCGACGTACTTCCACTTCAGGCCATTGATCTCGCCGGTGCGCATGCCTGTAAGGAAGCGCGTGGCCATGTAGTTGCGGTAGTCCGGCCGCACAGCCGCCAGAATGCGCTGCACATCCTGCAAGCTCAAGGGGTTGATGTCCACCTTTTGCTGCTTGAGCTTCTTGATTGTGCCCATGGGATGTTTAAACTCGTACTCGTCGGCGGCTTCGTTGATGATTTGACGCAGCAGACCCATGATTTCATTGATCCGCTTGGCTGATAAACCATCCTTGGTTCCGCGACCTTTAACTTTGGCGAGTGTGGCGCGGAAATCGAGAACGTCAGACTTGGTGATGCTGCCGACACCCTTACCCCCGAAGGCGGGGATCAGGTGGCCTTGGAGTGTGGACTTCAAGGAATTGATGTGGCTGCGCCTCCATTGGATGCAGTGCTGGTCGAACCAGGTGTTGGCAAACTCCTGGAATGTCGGACCCACGTTTTTGACGGCTTCTTCTACTGCTTGAGCAATAGCGGTTATCGCCACCCCACCTGTCCTATATGCTTCTGCTTTGGCCTTGGCAGCAGCCAGGGCGGCTGCAATCTTCGGCAACGCCTTGCTGTTAGGAAAGTCGGCGGCATAGTCAAAGGTTCCGGCGTCGATTTCGGCTTCGATTCGGGAAACGACCTTCTCCAACATTTTGCGGTTGGCTTTTGTATCCGCCGCCGCCGTGTATTCGCGACAGCGCATGCCCAAGTATCTGAAATCCAAAAACAGG
>JAYVNF010000416.1:0-3256 GCA_043758575.1 Rhodoferax sp. | reverse complement strand
GTCCGGCACCGCCGCGCAGCCCCTGGTGCGCGAGGCCGAAATCGCCTGATCACGGCAGGGCGACTGGCCCGCAGCGCCACGCGCCCCGGACAGCGCCTCAATCATTCGAACGTGATTGACGTGGCCAAGTTTCTCGGCTTGTGCTTCCGGCCGGCGCTGCGCGCCTTGACTTCGCTACGCCAAGCTAGCCTGCACCCCGAGCCACGCCATCTGACGCGCCTGCGGCGTCGGCGCTGCGGTTCCGAAGGAATAAGGTCTGTCGGGCCTCAACTGGGAAGTGCCCCGGCTTTTGAACGTTCAAACCCCTGTCTGAACCGAACAAATTAGCCCCCTGTCCTTGATCCTGAGGAATTAGGTCTGTCGGGACCCGCAACAGTTGCGGATATGAGCGATTTTTTGCCCTCTGCAGTGACCTTCAGTGCGAGAAGGAGTCCACGGTCGGCGCACGTGGCCGAACGCCACTGCCGCGCTCGCCCTGGCGCACCCGCTTGCGCAGCGTCTCGACCGTGCAGCCGATCTTGCCCGATATCGACTCGCTCACCGCCCACTGCGACGGGTACTGGTCCTTGGCGGCAAAGACCATGCGCAACGCACGCTCATGGATCTCGGAGAAAAACTTCGGTCACTTCTTCATGGGACTCCATTCTCAATCGCAGGAGCCTCCTCAAAAACCGGGGCAGTTCAGCCTTGGACTGCAACCCCAAACTCAGCCAAGCTGACATTGCGCCCCGTGTCGGCGCAACGCTGTCGGCGCCGGGGTCAACCCTGAGGCCGAGGTCGCGAGCCCAACGGGTTATCAGCCAAGAACCTGCCGATCCAGCGCAATCCGACGACACACAAACCAAGTCCGCAATGCAATCGGTCGCAGGCCGGGCTTGAGGCCGCCCCGCGCCGCGCCGAGGGCCGTCCCGTTGGCGTTGAAGCTTTTATGCTCCCAGCCGCCGCACCCCGGGTTTGGCGGCTGGGTTCAATCACCGTGGCGTTGAAATCGCGGCTGATACGGCGTAACCCGAGCTGCCTGCGCTGTTGTCGGCTTTCACGCGGTAGCTGTAGCTGCGACCTGCCAGCAGGCCGGTGTCGGTGTGGCTGCCGGTGTTGGCGCCCAGGATGGCCACCACGCTCCAGCCGCCCAGTCCCAGGCGCCTTTCCACGGTAAAGCTGCTCTCGTTGCTGCTGCGGTCAGTCCAACTGATGCGGATGCTGGTTTTGCTGGCGGCGCTGCCAGCCAAGTCGGTGGGTGCGGCCGGGGGCTGCAGCGGGGTGGGCGTGGTGTAGCTGGCGGCGGCGCTGTAGGCCGATGCGCCGGCCGCGTTGCTGGCGCGCACCCTGAAGCTGTAGGCGGTGCTGGCCAGCAGCGTGCCCGTGGTGAGGCTGCTGGTGCTGGCCGGCAGGCTGGCGATGAGCGCCCAGTTGCCGGCACCGGCGCGGGCTTCTACCGTGAAGCCGGTTTCGTTGTTGCTGTTGTCTTGCCAGTCCAACCGCGCGGTCAGGGTGCTGCTGCCGGCTGCGGCATTCAGGCCGCTGGGGGCAGCAGGCACGGTGGGCGTGGTGCTGGGCACGCGTGCCTGCACTTCATTGCTGGCGGCTGAGTCGACCACGCCGTTGGTGGCTTTCACGCGGTAGTAATAGCTGGTGTCTGCCGCAATCGAACTGCCGGTGTAAGTGGTGGTGTTGGCTGCCACGGTGGCCACGCGGCTCCAGGTGCCGGTGGGGCTGATCTTGCGCTCTACCTTGAAGCCGGTTTCGTTGCTGCTGTTGTCGGTCCAGGCCAGGGTCACACCGGCCAGCGCCACCGCGGTGGTGCGCAGGCCCACAGGGGCGGCTGGTGGCGGCGGGACCACGTTGGCGTGCGCCGTTATCCAGTCTTCCGGGTTGGAGTAGCCGGCGGCGTTGGTGGCGTTCAGCCGGCAGGTGGCGCTGGCGTACAAAATGCTGGTACAGGTGCTCAGCCCCTGGTAGGTGGCGGCCGTGGCCCAGCGAGTGGCGCTTTGGGCCAGGTTGGTGCGCATTTCGAAGTGCAGGTGCGGGCTCCAGGTTACGCGGTAGGCAGCGTGGTTGAACACGCCTGCAAAGCTGCGGCAGGTGCCAGCGGTGTTGTCAGCGATGTAGCCTATGTGCTGGCCAGCGGTCACGAAGTCGCCTTCGCGCAGGCTGTCCAGCGGCGCCACATGGGCGTACTGCGATGCCACCTCGCGGTAAGACTGGGCTGTGCTGTCCCAGTAGCGGTGCTGGATCAGGATGACGCCTCCCCAGCTGGCGCCGCCGTGGCCGGTGAAGCGCACGATGCCGTTGCCCACGGCCAGCACTTGGCGACCGCAGTCGTAGGTGGTGTTCAGGTCAACGCCCGAATGCAGGGTGTGGCTGGTGGCGGGCAGGGTGCTGGGGTTCCACAGCGCGCTGTAACGAAAGCCGTAGTTGTTGGTGTCGATGGCCGTGGTGGGCATCTGGAACTGCGTGGCCAGGTTGTTGGCCTCGGCCAGGCGGGTACTGGCGTCGGTACCGCTGAGTGCGGCGTGGGCCATGGGCACGGTCAGTGCGGCCAGTGCGGCCAGTGCGGCGTGGGCCACGGGGCGGGGGTGTTGGCGCGGGTGCATGGGTCGGTCCTCAGGGTGTTGGCGCAGGCTTGTGGCGTGGCCGTTGGCAGGCTGGGGTGGCACAGGGCAGCGGCAAAAAATCCGCCAGCCTTGTGATGTGGGAGAGGGGGTGTGCAGGCTTGGCAGCGCTGCGCTGTTGGGCCTGGTCCACCTCTCCGCCAGGGGCACACGGTCGCATGCACCCAACACCGCCTTGTGGGGGGTGCTGCTGCACTCGAGCATGACCTTGTTGGACATGTGGCCAGCGTATGTCCGGTTGATGACGGTTGTGTGACGGCTGACGTGACCTGACCCCGTGGCGCTTGACCCACCTCCTCAGCGACGCGCACAGGAAGTTGAGATGCAAGGACGCCGCCTGTCGCGACCGGCAGCAACTGGCCGTTATGGAAAGCCTTTCATAACGGCCATTGCACAAAACTGCTGGCGCGGTAGGTGGACCTCGACGGCTGTGCGTGCTCGACTATGGGTTTCCTCGGCGCTCGGATTGGAGAACGATGGACAGGCTGTTCGCAGCATCCATCAACCATTCAACCTGGAGCTTTGCCATGACACCGCTACGCCAACGGATGCTCGAAGACATGGGCATTCGCAACTTTGCCGAGAACACCCAGCAGTCCTACTGCCAACAGGTGTCGCTCTTCGCCCGACACTTTGCGCGCTCG
>JAYVNF010000415.1:0-3269 GCA_043758575.1 Rhodoferax sp. | reverse complement strand
GGCGCTGCCGCAGATACGCAAGCGCAGTGACGACCGCGAGGGGCGCGCCAACGCGCTCTATGGCGCCTGGCTGTGCGGCACCGTGCTGGGCAATGTGGGCATGGCCTTGCACCACAAGCTCTGCCACACCTTGGGCGGCAGCTTCAACCTGCCGCATGCCGAGGTGCATACGGTGGTGCTGCCCCACGCCATTGCCTTCAACGCCACGGCCGCACCACAGGCCATGCACCGCATGTCCCGTGCCCTGGGCAAGAGCGGCAGTGCCGCATCCGCCCTGTACGACCTGGCGCGCGACAACGGCGCACCCGTAGCCCTGAAGGACATCGGCATGCAAGCGAGCGACCTGGACCGCGCGGCCGACCTAGCGGTTAGCAACCCCTACTGGAACCCGCGCCCCTTCGGCCTGGCCGAACGCAATGCCATTCGCGAGTTGCTGCAACGCGCCTTTGAGGGGGTGCGGCCAGAGGCCTGAGGGCTGCGCCTGCGTACTTGAGCACGTGAGCACATGGCCGGTGAACCTCAGTGAAAGTCCCGGCTCACGGTGCTGAGCGCGCCCAGTAGCGGCGTCAAATCCACCAGGCGCTTGGCCACCACGTGGCGCACTTCGCCGCCTGCGTCTTTTTGCCAGACGCCAAACACCGCCATCAGCCGGGCGCGGTACAGCACATCGCGGAACTGCTCCCTCACCGCTTTCCAGACAATCACGTTGACGCTGCCGGTCTCGTCCTCCAGCGTCACAAACACCACGCCCTTGGCGGTCTGCGGCTGCTGTCGCGCTGTGACGATGCCACAGGCGCGCACCAAGCGGCCGCTGGGGTAGTCGCGCATCTGCGCGGCGGTCAGCAGGCGTTGCGGGACAAGCTGCGCGCGCAACAGCGCCAGCGGATGGCGGCGCAGGCTCAAGCCCACGGCCGCGTAGTCAAACACCACTTCCTCGCCCTCCCCGGCCGCCTCCAGCTCCAAGGCCTCTTCATCAATCGGGACCCCTTGCAACAGGGCCGGCGCCAGACGCAGGGCCGAGGCCTCCCAGACCTGCTGGCGCCTATGTCCGCTTAAGGACTGCAGGGCATCGGCACTGGCCAAGGCGCGCAGATCACCCACATCGAGCAAGCAGCGCAGGGCCAGGTCTTGCGTGCTGGCAAAAGGAGAGATGGCACGCTGCTGCGCGATGCGCTCGGCCGCCGCCTGGGACAGGCCGCTGACCATGCGCAGGCCCAAGCGCACGGCTGGTTGCAGGGTACGCTCAGCCGATGCGCAAGCCGGGTCGGCCGGTAACGGCGGCGGGTTGGCGGCGCTGTCATCGGGCGCCTCCAGCGTGCAGTCCCAATCGCTGTGCACCACATCCACCGCGCGCACCAGCACGCCGTGGCGCTGCGCGTCCTGCACCAGCTGGGAGGGGCCGTAAAAACCCAGGGGCTGGCTGTTGAGCATAGCGGCCAGAAAGCAGGCCGGCTCGTGCCATTTGAGCCAACAGCTGGCATAGACCAGCAGGGCAAAGCTGGCCGCATGGCTTTCCGGAAAACCGTATTCGCCAAAGCCCTCGATCTGCTTGAACAGGTGCTCGGCAAACTCCTGGCTGTAGCCGTTTTGGAGCATGCCGCCCACCAGCCGGTCGTAGAACTTGTGGACCCCGCCCTTGCGCTTCCAGGCCGCCATGGAGCGGCGCAGGGCATCGGCCTCGCCGGCCGAGAAGTTGGCCGCCAGCATGGCGATCTGCATCACCTGTTCCTGAAAAATCGGCACGCCGTGGGTGCGACTCAAGGCCTCTTGCAAGGCCGGGTATTCCAATGCCACGGCATCTGGGTTGGCCCGTGCCTGCAGGTAGGGGTGCACCATGCCACCCTGGATCGGTCCGGGCCGGACTATGGCCACCTCCACCACCAGGTCGTAAAAGCAGCGCGGTTGCAGGCGCGGCAGCATGCTCATCTGGGCACGGCTCTCGATCTGGAACACACCCACGGTGTCGGCGCGGCAGATCATGGCGTAGGTGGCGGGGTCTTCGCTGGGGATGTCCTGCATGCGCATGGGCTCAGGGCTGCCGCGCCACTGGCCTATCAGCACCAGGCAGCGGCGTATGGCGCTGAGCATGCCCAGGGCCAACACGTCCACCTTCAACAGGCCCACAGCGTCCAGATCGTCCTTGTCCCACTGGATCACGCTGCGGTCTTTCATGGAGGCGTTCTCCACCGGCACCAGGCGCGTGAGTGGCCCCTGGGTCAGCACAAAGCCGCCCACGTGCTGGCTCAGGTGGCGCGGGAACCCCTGCAGCTGGCAGGCCAGGTCCAGCCAGAGTTGCAGGCGGCGCTCTGGCGGCAGCTTGAGGCCCGACGCACGGGTGCCTGGTGGCGGCGCGGTGACGGCCGCATCCTTGGCAAGCTGCTGCGCATCCGCAGCGCCGGCCTGCACCCTCTCTATCGCCGCTTGCAGCCGCTCCACCAGCACCTCGCGGCTGTACATGCCAGGATGCTCCTTAGCCATGGCGCTGATCAACACTTCGGGAATGTCCAGCGCGCGGCCCACATCGCGCAGGGCGCTGCGCGGCCGGTAGCTGGCCACCACGGCGGTGATGGCGGCGCGCTCGCGGCCATACTTTTGGTAGATGTACTGGATCACCTCCTCGCGGCGCTGGTGCTCGAAGTCCACATCGATATCGGGCGGCTCGTCGCGCTCGCGGCTGATGAAGCGCTCGAACAGCAGGCTGCTCAGCGCCGGGTTCACCTCGGTCACGCCCAAGCAGTAGCAGACCGCCGAGTTCGCCGCCGAGCCCCGGCCCTGGCACAGAATGCCGCGCCCGCGCGCAAAGCGCACCAGGTCGTGCACGGTCAAAAAATACATCTCGTAGCGCAGCTCGGCAATCAGCAGCAGCTCGTGTTCGATCTGCGCGCGCACGCTCTCGGGCACACCCTGCGGGTAGCGGTCCAGCACACCGGCTTCTGTGTACTGGCGCAGCGTCTGCGCTGGCGTGTGGCCGGGCAGCACGGCCTCTTGCGGGTACTGGTAGCGCAGCTCCTTCAGGCTGAAACTGCAGCGCGCGGCCACCACCAGCGTGGCCGTCAGCAGCTCGGGTGGATAGAGCGCGGCCAGGCGCTCGCGCGTGCGCAAATGCCGCTCGGCATTGGCCTGCAGGGCAAAGCCGCATTGCGCCACCGACTGCCCCAAGCGTACGCCGGTCAGCACATCGTGCAGGGGCTTGCGCGAGCGCACATGCATCTGCACCTGGCCGGTGGCCACCAGCGGCAGGCCCGTCAGCCGCGCGAGCTGCTGGCTGC
>JAYVNF010000414.1:0-10118 GCA_043758575.1 Rhodoferax sp. | reverse complement strand
CCGCCCATGCCACGCTCACCGATGGACCGCATGCGGTGAGCCTGCTGTTTCGCTTCAACGCGGCCGGCCTGATCGAGTCGGCCTATGCGGCGGCGCGTGGCGCCATGCTGGGTAAGGAGATTGTCATGCTGCCCTGGGAAGGCCGCTGGTCCGACTACCAGACGCGCCACGGCATGCTGGTGCCGGGCACGGGCGAGGTGGCATGGCTGCGGCCCGAGGGGCGCAAGGCCTACTTTCGCGCGACGGTCACTGCGCTGGACTACACCTTCGCGGCGTAACGCGGGGGATCACACACCTGCTGGCGTGGGCAGCCATCACCAGGCCCTAACCCGGAATGTTGGGCTCCACCAGTGCGGCCATTTGCGTCAGCGACTCCTGCCAGCCCAGGTAGCACATCTCCACCGGTATGGCCTCGGGTATTCCTTCCTGCACCACCTGCAACTCGGTGCCGCACAGCACCTTTTTCAGTGTCACGGTGACCTGCATTACGCCGGGCAGATTCGGGTCATCAAAGCGATCGCAGTAGCGGATGCGCGTGTGCGGCACCAGCTCCAGGTATTCGCCACCAAAGGAGTGGCCACTGCCGGTGCCGAAGTTGCTGAAGGACATGCGAAAGCTGCCACCCACGCGGGCTTCCAGGTGCTGGACCGTGCAGGTAAATCCATAAGGTGGCAGCCACTTGGCCAGGGCCTCGGCTTCCAGAAAGGCCCGGTACACACGTTCCGGCGGGGCGCGCAAAATGCGATGCAAATTCACGGTTCCAGTGCTCATGGGGTTGCTCCTGTATGAGGGAATAAAAGCGGAATCTTACGGCCATCTGCCAGAGCACGGAGTCGCCATACGAGCTAGACCGCGTGGGGTTATAGCTGCGCCGCAAACGCACGCCTGTGCAAACCCTCTACACTTTTCGTCAGTACCCGCAAGTGCTTCATTCTGTGGCACAAGCAAGCCCTGTTTCACGCCAACGGAGATGTGGATGACACGACTGACAGCCCAGGATTTTCAGCCCGAAGTGTTGCAACTGTTTGACCGCTATGTGCACGGTGATTTAAGCCGCCGCGGTTTTCTGGATTCGGCCGCGCGCTTTGCTGGTTCGGCCGCGGGTGCTGCCGGTCTGCTGGCCGCGCTCAGGCCCCAGTTCGCCCAGGCCCAGCAGGTGGCGCCCACGGATGCGCGCATCCAGACGCGCTACCTGCAAATCCCTTCGCCCGACGGCAGTGACCCGGTGCGCGCCTACCTGGCCAAGCCGGCCGGCAACAGCGCCAAGTTGCCAGCGGTGCTGGTGGTGCATGAAAACCGGGGCCTGAATCCGCACATCGAAGACATTGCCCGGCGCCTGGCGCTGGACGGTTTTTTGGCGTTGGCGCCGGACGCACTCAGCCCGCTGGGTGGCTACCCTGGCGACGAAGACAAGGCGCGAGAGCTTTTTCCAAAACTTGATGCCACCAAGACACAGGCCGATTTTCTGGCCACTGAGCGCTGGCTGCAGGCCAGTGCCGAGGGCAATGGCCATGTGGGTGTGGTTGGCTTTTGCTGGGGCGGTGGCATCGCCAACTACCTGGCCACGCAGGTGCCCGATTTGCGGGCGGCCGTTCCGTTTTACGGCGCCCAACCCCCAGCGCAGGAGGTGCCCAAGATCCGGGCCGCGCTGCTGATTCACTACGCCGGTGCCGATGAACGCCTGAATGCCGGTTGGCCAGCCTATGAGAAAGCCCTCAAGGCCGCCGGCACGCGCTATGAGGCCTACACCTACGCGGGCGTACAGCACGGCTTTAACAACGACACCACACCGCGCTTTGATGCCGAGGCGGCCCAACTGGCCTGGCAGCGCAGCGTGGCTTTCTTCAAGACCCATCTGGTTTGAACCCAAGCGCCTTGTGTGCGGCGGCAATCAGCCTTCCGTGGCAAAGGCTGCAGCCACCACCTCGCGCGTGAGGGTGGGCGCAAACAGCTCGACAAAGCTATAGGCGTAGCCACGCAGCCAGGCGCCCTTGCGCAGCCCCAGGCGCGTGACGTTCACCGCAAACAAATGACCGGCGTCCAGGATGCGCAGGTTGACGTCGCGCGCCGCATCCAGCGCAATCGAGGCGACGATGCCCACCCCCATGCCCAGCTCCACATAGGTCTTGATCACGTCAGCGTCCATGGCGGTGAGCACCACCTGTGGGTGCAGGCAGGCCACGCGAAAGGCTTCATCAATGTGCGCGCGCCCGGTGTAGCCCATCTCGTAGGTGATGATGGGGTAGCGCGTGAGCTGCTCCAGCGTGACCGGCCCGCTCTCCTGCAGCAGCGGGTGGCCAGGTGGCACTATGATGCTGTGGGTCCAGCGGTAGCAGGGCAGCGTGACCAGCTGGGCGTAGTCGCTCAGGGCCTCGGTGGCCACGCCGATATCGGCCTCGCCCGATAGCAGCATGGCCGCCACCTGCTTGGGCGAGCCCTGGTGCAGGTGCAGCGTGACCTTGGGGAACTGGTCGCGAAATTCTTTCACCACCTGGGGCAGGGCATAGCGCGCCTGCGAGTGGGTGGCCGCCACCGTGAGCTGGCCTTCCATCTGGGTGCTGAAGTCCTGGCCGGCGCGCCTGAGGTTTTCAGCGTCCAGCAGCAGGCGCTGCACAATCGGCAGCAGCGCCGCACCGGGCGGTGTGAGCCCGGTGAGGCGCTTGCCAGCGCGCACAAAAATCTCCACACCCAGTTCGTCCTCGAGTTCGCGGATTTGCCGGCTCACACCTGGTTGCGATGTGAACAGCATGGCTGCCACCTCGGTCAGGTTGAAGTTGCAGCGCACCGCCTCGCGCACCGAGCGCAGTTGTTGAAAGTTCATGTGCCGCCTCTCTAGAGTTTGGCAATCGACACCTCGGTGGACTTGACCAGGGCCACGACTTCCGAGCCCACCACCAGTTGCAGGTCGTTGACCGAGCGCGTGGTGATGACCGAGGTGACGATGCCCCAGGGCGTCTCCACATCGACCTCGGAGACCACGTCTCCACGGATGATTTCGCGGATCTTGCCGCGGAACTGGTTGCGTACATTGATGGCTTGAATGGACATGGGGTTCTCCTTGAAAGTCCGTTAAAAAACTAGATGGCCCAGCGCAGACCGTGGGCGGGAGTGCCGGGCCATGCGCTGTCGGCGCTTTGAAATTCTTCCTTGGCGGGACGCTGCAGCACGCGGTTCAACAAGCGTTCTTCCAGCGCGGCAAAAGCCGGGTTGCCGCGGTGGCGCGGGCGCGGCAGGTCCACGCGCAGATCCAGCGCCACTGCGCCGTCCTCGATCAGCACCACGCGGTCGGCCAGGGCCACGGCCTCTTGCACGTCGTGGGTGACCAAGAGCACCGTGAAGCCC
The DNA here is from genome assembly GCA_043758575.1 of Rhodoferax sp. Taxonomy (GTDB): domain Bacteria; phylum Pseudomonadota; class Gammaproteobacteria; order Burkholderiales; family Burkholderiaceae_C; genus Allorhodoferax. The sequence continues at coordinate 6,776 of JAYVNF010000414.1, read as the reverse complement.
AGGCGCTGCCACAGGGTTTCGATCAGCGCGTGCATCTCGATACGGGTGAGGGCGTCCAGCGCGCCCAGGGGTTCGTCCAGCAGCAGCAAGTCCGGCTGGTGCGCCAGGGCACGGGCCAGGGCGACGCGCTGGCGCTGGCCGCCGGACAGGCGCGCCGGCCAGTCCTGCGCGCGCTCGGCCAAGCCGACCTGCTCCAGCACGCGGGCAGCGTGGTCGTAGCCCGCTGGCCCCAAGCCCAGGGCGACGTTGTCAATCACGCGCTTCCAGGGCAAGAGGCGCGCATCCTGGAACAGGATGCGGGTGCTGGCGCGCAGGCCGTCCACGCCCTGGCCGTCGATCTGCAAGCTGCCTTCGCTGGCCTGCTCCAGGCCCGCCACCAGGCGCAGGAGCGTGCTTTTGCCACAGCCGCTGCGGCCTACGATGGCAACGAATTCGCCGGGCGCAATCTGCAGCTGGGCCTGGTGCAGCACGCTGCGCTGGCCGTAGCGCTTGCTTACTGCGCGGGCGGTCAGTGCGACGCCTCGGTGGGCAGTTGTAGGTTCGGGGTGAGACATGCGGTGCTTTCTCAAGGGTCAATGGGCGTTGTGGTAACCGGGGTGCCAGCGCAGCCAGTAGTGTTCGAGCGCGCGGGCAAACAGGTCGGCCAGCTTGCCCAGCAGGGCGTACAGCAGAATGCCCACCAGCACGATGTCGGTCTGCAGGAACTCACGCGCATTCATGGTCAGGTAGCCAATGCCGGCCTGGGCCGAGATGGTTTCGGCCACGATCAGGATCACCCACATCAGGCCCAGCGAAAAGCGCAGGCCCACCAGGATGCTGGACAGGGCACCCGGCAGGATCACCTGGGTGTAGAGCTGCCAGCGGTTCAGCCCATAGCTGCGCCCCATCTCGATCAGACCGGGGTCCACATTGCGGATGCCGTGGAAGGTGTTGAGGTAGATCGGAAAAAACACCGACACCGCAATCAGAAACAGCTTGGCCGATTCGTCAATGCCAAACCACAGAATCACCAGCGGAATCAGGGCCAGGGCCGGGATGTTGCGCACCATCTGGATGCTGGAGTCCAGCAGGGTCTCGGCCAGCCGCACCGAGCCGGTCAAGAGGCCCAGCAGCAGGCCCAGGCCGCCACCAATGGCCAGGCCGCTCAGAGCGCGCGCGGTACTCACTTTTACGTGCAGCCAGAGCTCGCCGGAGGCGCTGAGTTTCCAGGCGGCTGCGGCCACGTCCCATGGTGCTGGCAGCACGCGGCTGGAAAGCCAGCCGCTGGCGGCGCTGAGCTGCCACAGGCTGAGCAGCAGCAGCGGCACGATCCAGGGCAGCAGGCGCTGGCCCAGGCCACGCGCAAACTGCGCCAGGGTTGCCCAAGGCAAACCCCATTGCGAAAACGCCGGGAAGTAGCCGCCGCCCATGGCCTCCAGCGCATCGGGCAGGCTGGCGTTGCGCAGGTCGGGGGCCTGGGATAGGGCCTGTGAGGGGGCCAGCGCTGTCATGCCGCTGCGGCCTCAGTTGCCCGCGCGCGCTGGGCCACATTGGGCGCGCCCACATTCGCCACCACCTCGCCCAGCGGGCCAAACAGCGAGCCGCCGCTGAGCTTGGTCTGCAATTCCAGCGGCAACAAGGGGAACACCAGCTCGGCAAAGCGGTAGGCCTCTTCCAGATGCGGATAGCCCGAGAGCACAAAGGTGTCCAGTCCCAGTGCCGCGTACTCCTGGATGCGCGCCGTCACCTGTTGCGGGTTGCCCACCAGGGCGGTGCCGGCACCGCTGCGCGCCAGGCCCACGCCGGCCCACAGATTGGGGCTGATTTCCAGATCGGCGCGGCTGCGTTTGCTGCCACCGGCGTGCAGTGCTGCCATGCGACGCTGGCCCTCGGAGTCCATCTTGGCAAACACGCTTTGGGCCGTGGCCACGGTGGCATCGTCCAGGCGGCTGATGAGGGATTCGGCAGCGGCCCAGGCCTCGGCCTCGGTCTCGCGCACGATCACGTGCAGGCGGATGCCGAACTTCACGACTCTGCCCAGCTTGCCTGCACGGGCGCGCACATCGGCTACTTTTTTAGCCACTTCGGCGGGTGGCTCGCCCCAGGTCAGATAGGCATCGACCTGTTCGGCGGCCAGGTCGTGGGCGGCCGGTGAGGAGCCGCCGAAGTACACCGGGGGATGCGGCTTTTGCACCGAGGGATAGAGCAGCTTGGCACCCTTGACGCTGAGGTGCTTGCCCTCGAAGTCGTAGCTCTCTCCCGCGTGGCCGTGGCGGATGATTTCGCGCCAGATGCGGATGAATTCGGCCGACTGTTCGTAGCGCGTGGCGTGGTCCAGGTAGACGCCGTCTCCTTCCAATTCGGCCTGGTCGCCGCCGGTCACCAGATTGACCAGCAGGCGCCCGCCCGAGAGCCGGTCAAAGGTGGCGGCCATGCGTGCGGCCAGGGCCGGCTGGTGCAAGCCCGGGCGCACCGCCACCAGAAACTTCAGCCGCGTGGTGGCGCCGAGCAGGCTGGAGGCCACCACCCAGGGGTCTTCGCAGGAGCGTCCGGTGGGAATCAGCACGCCTTCGTAGCCCAAGGTGTCGGCGGCCTGCGCCACTTGCTTGAGGTAGTGGTAGTCAACGACGCGGGCACCCTCGGCCGTGCCGAGGTAACGGCTGTCGCCGTGGGTGGGGAGGAACCAGAAGATTTTCATGATGATGATCACTTAAAAAGAGAGATGAATCGGAAAGGGGTGGGCGGGGTGCTTGGTGCGTGTTCGTATGTGTGTGCGTGTGGCGCGGGACCGGCTCAGGGTTTGGCCGTGGCCAGCCGCAGCGCCGGCGCGCTCCAGACGATGTCAGCCACTTGCACCGCCTTCGGGATCAGACCGAGCCGGAAAAAGGTGTCGGCCACTTTTTGCTGGTCGGCCCGGGTGCTGGCATTCAAGGGGCCCACGGGGGAAGGCGGGCGGCGTTGCAAGAACAGGCTGACCACACCGGCGTCCAGGCCGCTGAAGTCGGCAATCAGCTTGATGGCCTGGGGACGGTTGTCCTGGACGAAGCGATCGGCCCGCGTCAGCTCTTCGAACAGGGCAGCGATGGTGTCGGGGTGCTGCGTGGCCAGGGACAGGGAGGCCAGGTAGAACGAGTTGTTGCTGGACAGGCCGCGCCCGGTCGCCAGCGCACGCGCCTGGATGTTGAGCTGCGTGGCCGAGTAGAACGGGTCCCAGATGGCCCAGGCGTCCACACTTTTGCGCTCAAAGGCGGCGCGGGCATCGGCCGGGGTGAGGTAGATGGGCGTGATGTCGCGCCACTCCAAGCCGGCCTTTTCCACCGCCCGCACCAGCAGGTAGTGCGCGCTCGAACCCTTTTGCAGGGCGACCTTCTTGCCCTTGAGTTCAGCCAGCGTTTTCAGGGGCGAATCGCGCAGCACCAGGATGGCGGAGCTCTCGGGTTTGGGCGGCTCGGCACCCACATAGACCAGGTCCTTGCCAGCGGCCTGCGCGAACACGGGCGGTGCGTCACCGGTCAGCCCAAACTCCAGGCTGCCCACGGCCAGGGCCTCCAGCAATTGCGGCCCGGCGGGAAACTCCACCCACACCACTTTGGTCTGGGGGAAACGCTTTTCCAGCACGCCCTGCTGCTTGAGAACCACCAGATTGGCGGCCGACTTCTGGTAGCCAATGCGGAGCAAGGCGGGTGCTGGGGATGGCGCCGTGCCCTGCGCATAGGCAGTACGCAGGGGCGCCGCGCTCAGGCCCCAGGTGCTGGCGCTCAGGGCCAAGAGGCGCAGCAGACGGCGGCGCTGGCTTGTTGTTGTGGTGGTGGTGGCGTGGCGCATGGGCATCTCTCCGGTGGGGCGTTCAGCCCAGGTTGATGGGGGCTGCGTGCAGCAGGTTGAGCTTCTTGGGGATCAGCTTCAACTCGAAGAAGGTGTCGGCAATGGCTTGCTGCTCGGCCAGGATCTCGCTGGTGACGGTCTTGGTGCCGTAGGCGGCGCGGCCCACGTAGAGCTCGGTAATGCCTTTGTCTAGGCCCAGCACGGTGGCGAGCTCAGCGGTGGCGGCATTCTTGTTGGCGCCTATCCAGCTGTCGATGGCGTTGATTTCCTCGATGGCGATCTTCAAGACATCGGTGTTTTGGGTGGCGAAGTCGCGTGCGCTGAAGTAGTACTGGCGGTTGTTGACAATGCCATTGCCGTCCACCAGCAGGCGCGCGTCCAGGGTCTTTTGGGCGGCCGCCAGAAACGGGTCCCAAATAATCCAGGCGTCCACCGCGCCTTTCTGGAAGGCCGCGCGAGCGTCGGGTGGCGGCAGATAAATCGGTGTGACGTCGCTGTATTTCAGGCCGTATTTTTCCAGCAGCTTGACCAGAAAGTACTGCACGTTGGAGCCCTTGTTAAAGGCAATGCGCCGGCCTTTCAAATCGGCCACGCTCTGGATGGCGGAGTCCTTGGGCACCAGCACCGCTTCCAGATGCGGGCGCGGCACGGTGGCGCCCACATAGACCAAGGGCGCACCGGCGGCCTGGGCAAAAATCGGCGGCGCTTCGCCCACGTCACCAAAGTCAATCGAGCCCACGTTCAGGGCTTCGAGCTGCACCGGGCCGGCGTTGAACTCGGTCCAGGTCACGTTGACACCCAGGGGGCGCAGGCGTTTTTCCAACGTGCCGCGGCCCTTGAGGATGGACAGCCAACCCTTTTGGTAGCCGATGCGCAGGGTGCGCGTGGCGCTTTGCGCCAGGGCCGTGGCGCTGGCCAGCAGGGCGGCGGATGCAGCAGCCGTGGTCAGCAGCTGGCGGCGGTTGAGATGGGATGTGGTCATGGCAGTGGTCTTTCAAAAAGCAGGGGCAAGCCTTCCCCTTGGGCTGCTGTTGGCAACCTTTGGGAGGCGTTAAAAAATGAGGGGCTGCGCCGGGCGTGGCGCGTGGCGGCGCTGCGTTTACACGCTACATCGCACCTGCGAAAAGTGCACCGACGCGAAGCGCCCGGCGTGGGCCAGTGACTGCTTGAGCGTGTCGGCCAGCAGGATGTCCACGGCAGCGTCCAGGCGCGCGCCAATGTCGGGGGCCACGCTGCACGCGCCTTCGGGCGAGAGCAGCACCTGCGCTTCCGTGGCGAAGATGCCGCTGAGAATATGGCGCGCACCGAGTGATTGCAGTACCGGCCGCAGCGCATAGTCCAGGGCCAGCATGTGGTGGGCGCTGCCGCCGGTGGCCAGGGGCAACACGGTTTTGCCGGCCAGTGCGTCTTGCGGCAGCAGGTCCAGAAATACCTTGAGCACGCCGCTGTAGGCGGCCTTGTAGACCGGTGTGGCAACGACGATGACCTGGGCCTGCGCCACCTGGCCCGTGGCCTGGCTGATAGAGCGGTGGCCAAAGTCGGCCAGGATCAAGGCCTGGGGCGAAAGGTCGCGCACCCGCAGCCGCTCCACCCGCACGCCGCGGCGCTCCAGGCGCTGGCCGGCAGCCTCCAGCAGGGCGGTGGTGCGCGAGCGCTCCGAGGGGCTTCCGGCGATCAAAAGTACAGACATGGCAGGCCTTGGTGGTGACAGCGGGATGGGTGGGCAGGGCTTATTTCTTGGTGTAGATCTGGTCGAAGCTGGCGCCGTCGGCAAAGTGCTCCTTGTCGGCTTTTTCCCAGCCGCCAAAGGCCTCATCAATGGTGAACAGCTTGTTCTTGGCAAACTGTTTGGCGTATTTGGCCTTGGCTTTTTCAGAGACGGCGGGGCGGTAAAAATTCTTGCCAATGAGGTCTTGCGCCTCTTCGGTGTAGAGGAACTTGAGGTATTCCTCGGCCACCACGCGGGTGCCCTTTTTGTCCACGTTCTTGTCGACCACGGCCACCGGTGGCTCGGCCAGGATGCTCAAGGGCGGGGCGATCACATCAAACTTGGCGCCGAATTCCTTTTCCAGCAAATAGGCCTCGTTCTCCCAGGCGATCAGCACATCGCCCTGGCCGCGCTGGGCAAAGGTGATGGTGGAGCCGCGCGCGCCGGTGTCCAGAATCGGCACGTTGGCATACAGCTTGGCCACAAACTCTTTGGCTTTGGCGTCACCACCGTATTTGCGTTTGGCAAATTCCCAGGCCGCTAAATAATTCCAGCGCGCGCCGCCCGAGGTCTTGGGGTTGGGTGTGATGACTTTTACATCCGCACGGATCAGATCGTCCCAGTCCTTGATGCCTTTGGGGTTGCCCTCGCGCACGGCGAAGATGATGGTGCTGGTGTAGGGGGCGGCATTGTGCGGCAGTTTCTTCTGCCAGTCGCGGGCCACAGCTCCACCGTTCTTGGCGATGGCGTCGATGTCACCGGCCAAGGCCAGGGTCACCACATCGGCGTCCAGCCCGTCGATCACCGAGCGCGCCTGCTTGCCCGAGCCGCCGTGGCTTTGCTTGATGCTCACATCCTGGCCGGTCTTTGCCTTCCAGTATTTGGTGAAGGCGGCGTTGGTGTCCACATAGAGTTCGCGCGTCGGGTCGTAGGACACGTTGAGCAGCGTGACGGGCGGCAGCTGGGCCAGGGCGCTGTGCACGCCGCCCAGGGAGGCGCCGGCCAGGGCGATTGATGCGGCCAGTTTCAAAAACGGGCGGCGCGAAAAAGTAGCGGGGGTGTTGCGGTCTGTCATTTCAACTCCAAAAAAACCATGCAAGAGTGCGATGGATGGGATTCTGGAAGTTGCTCGTTAAAACGGGAACTACTTAATCGTCACTTCTTAATTACATAAACGTATATAAAGGGTTTCTGGCCTGCGGTGCGAAAATGAAATCGTGACCACCTCCAGCCCCATCCTCACCACCGCCACCCCCGCCTACAG
>JAYVNF010000413.1:0-3279 GCA_043758575.1 Rhodoferax sp. | reverse complement strand
GTACAAGCTGGGGCCTATGGTGCCAAAGGAGATTTCCTTTTTGTCGATCTGGTGGCAGTTGTAGCAATTGCCGCCGTTGACCGTCTTGGCGTCATCGGTCCAGGTCAGGCCTCGGCCGTTTTGGGCAACCTTCTCGCCCTCCTTCCAGTCGCCCAGGAACTTGCCGTCTGAAGGCCATTGGATGGACTTGAGGTTCTGCTCTTCCAGCCTGCGCGCTGTGGCTTCTTCCAAGGGCTTACCGGCTACGTCGGCGGCGCTGCAGAGGCGGTTGGTCTCGTCGGTGTCGAGGACGCCAGTCTTGACAATACCTTCGTCACGGAACGAACCCTTGACGACGTCGGCCGTCAGCCTATCCAATGAAGCCGAACTTGGCAGGTTGGCGCAGCCCACTACCGTCAATACGGTCAGGCCTATGGCCAGAATGGTTTTGCTCATCTTTTTCATGCTGCATGCTCTCCTGGCTTAGCGTTTGATGGCCGGTGCGACCGACACAGAACCCTGGCTGTTCACGCCCAGGTAGACGCCCAGCGCAATCGTGGCGTCGCTGCCGAAGCCCGGATAGGGAAAGCGCTGCTGCCGGTAGCAGTCATTGAGGCGCTGCTGCATGCCCCACATCTGGCCGTTGGAAACCCGATAGGCTGGCCAGGCGGCAAAGCCAACACCATCGCCCGGGTTCTTGGTGAGATTCGGCAAGTCCTGCAGGCGTATGCGTTTTTCGTCCTGGCCGTGGCAGGAGGCACAGGCGAAATCGTGTGGCCCACCACGCTGAAAGAACAGGCGCTTGCCTACTTCGTAAAACTTGCGCTCCTCAGCGTGGGCCTGCGAGAGATTGAACTTCATGCCCTTGGACTCTGCTGATATCCAGGTGGCCAGGGCGGTCAGGGTCTTCTGCTCACCCTTGTCAAAGGACGTCTTGGTGATGTCTGCGGCATTGAAGCCCTGCAAAGTCTCCATGCAGCTCAGGAGCCGCGACTCCAGATCCTGCACACGCTGGGTGTCGGCAAAGAACCGAGGCAGCTCGGTGAACGCACCCTTGACCACGCCCGGGCCTTTGCCCAGGTCGCACTGTTCCAGAGACACGGCCTTGGGACCCCGTTTTTGCTTCCACAGGTCCTCGCCCTTGGCTTCAAACAAATCGGCCGGGTTGCCGTCCTGCAGCATGGCCCGGTATTCCTCAATGCTCTGCACCGCAGACTTTTGTGCCCATACCGGGTGCATGCCTACGCCAGCAGCACCAGTGCAACACCAACGAACTCTTTCATCTCATCTCCTTCGTGTCCAACTTATTTGTCTGCCTTGCCACACGGCCAAGGCGTGTGAACACCGCACGCGCTTGCCGTCGGGCAGGAGAAGCAATCAGGAGACTGTGGCTTCGTCGGTACGGGTATCGCCCTTGGTGTCTTTCCAGGTCACGGCCAGCTTGTCGCCAGCCTTGGCACCCTTGACGCTGAATTGCAAAAACGGGTTCTTGGACACTGCGGGGCCCCAGTCGGCGGTGAGTACCACCTTTCCATTGAGGGAGGCAGTAACTTCTTGAATGAACCATGAGGGAACGGTGTTGCCGGCCGCGTCTTTGCGCTGCCCGGACTCCATTTCGTGGCTCATCAAAACTCGCACGGTGGTCTTGTCGCCAGCTGCCTGGGCGCGGATGCGCATTGGATCTGCCATGTCTATTCTCCTGAAACGGTTTTTTAAATAATCGGTGGAATCAAATGGAATGCCGGGGCTTAGCCGCCACAGCCACCCAAAGTGACCTTGACTTCTTTCTTGGCAAAGAAGGCTTTGCCATCTGCTGTGATGGCCACGGCATACACGTCGGAAGACTGGCCCATCTTGGAGCGGGTGGCGAAGTTGGCTTCCACACTGTCGCTCACGTCGTAGCGCGCCACCAAAGCCGCCGGATTTTTTTCTACCAGGATCAGAACCTGTTTGACGCCAGCCATGGTGGTGCTGGCAGTGAGTGGCACTACGGCGCCGTTTTCTGCGATGTCCGGTCCGCTGATGGTGACTTCCTTGCTTTCGGTGGGCGCACCGGCACCCAGTGCCTTGAGCACATCGGCAACGCTCTTGGCTTCGAACGCTCCCTTGTTGTAGGCGAGTGCGTACTGGGGGAAAAGGCCGGTACCGGCCAGCAGGCCAGCGACGATGGCGCTGCGTTTGAGTAGGTCGCGTCGAGTTTGCATGTATAGCTCCTGAGTGAAAACGAGGGTGAACAACGGGATCGGAAGGGGTTGAGAAGCCTGGCCTATTTACCGGCGCCGCCTGCAATCCAGGTGGCAATGGTTCTGGCCTCTGCTTCGCTCAGCTTTTGCGCAGGCATGGGGATGGGGCCCCAGATGCCAGAACCGCCGGATTGAATCTTCTTAGTGATGTAGTCCACCTGTCCGGGATACTTCTTCGCCACATCCATGAAGGCGGGGCCCACAATCTTGCGGTCCACCGCGTGGCAGGTGGTGCAGATGTATTTCTGCATCAGTGCCGTTGGCTGCTTAGTGTCTGCATCAGCCTTTGGAGTAGCCGCATGGACGGGCGCAACGGGTTCGATGGGGGCACCCACTTTGCGCTCTGGACGCGTCGTGTCGGCACCGTGTTGCGCACCCACCAGACGGTTTTGCTCGGCCAGGTTGCCGTGCGCATTGCGGGCAAAGTCCGGCAGCATGGAGGCCACCTTGGGCTCGGGCGCGCAGTCCTTCATGCAGGCCACGTTATGGGTGTCCGGCTTGGCCACACCATGGAACTCATTACCCGGCCACAGGCTGTGCTCGGTGGTCATGCCATTGCGGTTGGGCATGCGGTTTTGCACCTCGCGGATGTTCTTCTCCGATAGCGTGAAGTCATCCGGCACGATGCCGCTCAAATTCAGCATGAAGGCGGTGACCGCATACACATCGTCCGTCGATAACGATTTGGGCGCATTCCAGGGCATGGCGCGGTTGATGAAGTCCCACACCGTGGACAGGGTGGCCACCTTCATGAAGGTGGTGCGGCCTGGAAAAGTCGTGGCGCGCAGGTTGGCCACATGCCCGGTCTTGATGTCGTCTTGGGTCACGCCGCCAATTAGCGGGCTGAACACCTCACCCGATTCACCGAAGAATCCATGGCACTGGGCGCACTTGGCTTCCCAGATGTCCTGTCCCTTGGCCACGGTTCCCGAACCGGGTGGCAAACCCTTGAAGTCGGGGCGCACATCAATGTCCCATGCCGCCACTTCTTTTGATGTGGCGTCGCGCCCCACGCCGGAATAGATCTGCACGCTCTGGGCGAAGGCAGCGCCACTCA
>JAYVNF010000412.1:0-10164 GCA_043758575.1 Rhodoferax sp. | reverse complement strand
GCAGCGCTGGCCTGCCGGATACCAAGGGCAATGGATTGGCGCTCGGCCAGTGACTTGGCCAGAAAGGCGGTTTGCCACTGCGTGCTGCGCACCTGCTCGCGAAAGGCCTGGTAATCCAGGTCATCCACGCACAGGGCATCACCATGGCTGAGCAACCAGCGTTGCCCGGCAAAGGTCAACACACTGGGGTCGGGCAGGGCAGTGGCGCAGCAGGCCTGCATCAGCGCCGGGCCCATCAAAAAATCACGGTTGCCCTGCATGATGAAAAGCGCCAGCCGCTGTCCGGTCTGGCGCAGCACGGCCACGCACTCGGCTTCGAACGAGCCTGTAACCACAGCTGCATCGTCGCCAACCCAAACTTCAAATAAATCGCCCAGGATGAACAAGGCATCCGCCTGGGTAGACTGCATATAGGCAGCCCAGGCTGCAAAGGTGGCTCGGTCCGCAGCCTGCAAGTGCAGGTCGGAAATGAATTCCGCGCGCTGCCAGTGGGATGGCGCCTGGAGTTCCATCCCAGCAGCGCCGTGCTTAAACCTGGACGGCTTTTTCGATGACCACGTCGGCCACGGGCACATCGTCGTGATGGCCCTTGCGCGAGGTCTTCACGGCCTTGATCTTGTCGACCACGTCGGCGCCGGCCACCACCTTGCCAAACACGGCGTAACCCCAGCCCTGGGCGGAGGGCGAGGTGTGGTTCAGAAAGCCGTTGTCCGACACATTGATGAAGAACTGGGCTGTGGCCGAGTGCGGGTCACCGGTGCGCGCCATGGCAACCGTGTAGTTGGCGTTCTTCAGGCCGTTGTTGGCTTCGTTTTCGATCGGGGCATCGCAGGCCTTTTGCGCCATGCCGGGCTCCATGCCGCCACCTTGCACCATAAAGCCAGGAATGACGCGGTGAAAAATGGTGTTGTTGTAATGGCCCTTGGCCACATAGGCCAGGTAGTTGGCAACCGACTTGGGTGCTTTTTCCTGGTCCAGCTCCAGCGTGATGACGCCGTAATCTTTGACGTGAAGTTCTACTTTTGGGTTGCTCATGATTTATTTAACCAATGTGGCGGAGTTGATGAGAATGGTGGTGTTCGGAACGTCTTGTCGGCCCGTAGGCACTGCGCGAATTTTGTCGATGGTGTCCATGCCGGCCACCACTTTGCCAAATACCGCGTAACCATAGCCATCGGGCGAGGGCGCGTTCAGGCCGTTATTGTCCACCACATTGACAAAGAACTGGGCCGTGGCCGAATTAGGGTTGCCGGTGCGCGCCATGGCAATGGTGCCGCGGTCGTTCTTCAAACCGTTCTTGGCTTCCAGGGGAATCGGTTCGCGGGTGGCTTTCTGGTTCATGTCGGGCGTAAAGCCCCCTCCTTGCACCATGAAGTTGCCAATCACGCGGTGGAAAATGGTGCCGTTGTACTGCTTGTCCTTCACATACTGCAGAAAGTTTTCGACTGTCTTAGGCGCCTTGTCTGGATACACCTCGACGGTGAAATCTCCCAGACTGGTCTGGAATTTCACCTGGTTGGCGGCTTGGGCAAAAGCTGCGGTGCTCAAGCAGAGTGCGGCGGTCAAACTGATCACCATGCGGCGGCTGATTTGCGTCATAGTCATTAAAGCGTTCCTTCAAAAAATATTTTCCACTGGCCACTTTGCCGGGCCCAGTATTGTCGCTTGGTCCAGCCGGTGCGGTTGCCCTGCACCACTTCTCCGAACGTCACCACCATGGTGTCGGCGCTGTCGGTCCAGCGCAGAAAGGAGACGTCCTTGAGTTCAATCTCATGGCCCTGCATCTTGGTGATCTCAGCCCGCAGCACACCCGTCCACTGCGTCAGGGTTTTACCGTAGCTGTTGAAATCCTGGGTGTAAAAGGACATCAGGTGGTCCAGATTGCCTGCTACCTTGGCCTGGCGCCAGGCCTGCAAGGTGTCGTCAAAGGGCTTGCCTTCGGATTTGACACTGCGCGGGTCCACCCATTGCAGCTGCGGGGCAATGACCACAGGCGTGTTGCCCACTTCCACGCTTTGCACCAGGCGCATCAGGTCCGGATTGGCCATGACCAGGCAGCCGTCGCTGGCCAATGGCGCCCGCGAAAACTGGTTTGGTGGCGTGCCATGCAGTCAGATGCCGCCGCCGGTCTTGCCGCGTTTGGCATCCAGCATATTCGGGTAGTTGATGGGCAAGGCACCCGAGCCGTAGAAATCCTTGAGCGATTTGGGGTCCAGATGGCTGGTGATGTAGTACACGCCCAGCGGTGTTCGCTGGCCACCCTGCGCGGTCTTGGAGACACCGGCCTTGCCCACTGAGGTGTAGTAATCCCCCACCAGAGTCAGACCCGTAGGGCCGTTTTCAAACAGGTAGAGCCGCGAGCGGGAGGCATCCACGGCAATCGCATGCCGGGTTTTTTGGGAAATTTCGAGGAACTGGGACGGTATGGTGCCAAGGCGGGGCGGCGTGTTGAGTGCTTGCACGTGTTGGCGCGACTCGGCACGCAACTCTCCCAGTGCGTCCGCACCTGCCGTGGCCATCTCGGCGGGAACATCGCCCAGGGTTTTGACCGGACGAATCCGCGCGGCCAGTAGGTCACCGTAGACCAGTTGGGCCAGCTGAAAATTTGGGTGGTCGCTCACCACCTTGGCGGCCTTGTCCAAGGCGTCACGGCCGCGCCCGTTGGCGGCCAGGCGATAGACCTCCAGCAGACGTGTCTCAGCCAGGCCGTCGCTGCTATCGGCGGCGGCACTTGCTGCCGCAGGCGCACTGGCCTTATGTGCGGGCTTTGCCGCATGCGCCGCATGAGCGGCAGCCAGCAATGGCAGCATCAGCGAAAGTGCTGCCCGCAGCAAACGAAGGCGAAAAAGCATGACCTGAGCCTAACCGAACGCGCGAGGAAACTGCGAGCTGCGGAGGTGCAAGATCAGTTGCCCACCGTCTCTTTGACGATTTGCCAACGCTCGCCGACCCGGGCGAAGTCCAGCGTCTTGCTGCTGTTCACAGCCAGGCCACCGGCCTTGTAGTCTTGGCGGAACTTGGCCACCGCGTGGCTGCCGTTGACATTTACCAGCAGTTTGTCCACCTTGACGCTGATGCTGGCCTTGCTGGTAATGCGTAGCTGGCGTTCGTCTTCCCAGGTTTTGCGGCTGACGGCGCCGGGTGGATTGAAGTCTTTGCCATAGGCCGCCAGATAGGCCTTTACGTCCTTGGCGGACCAGGCGCGGGCACAGGCCGCTACCGCAGCCTCTACCTCTTTGGACGCCGGGCTGTCAGCCACGGGGGCCGGTGTCGGGTGGGCTGCGGCTGCCGACGCCGGCAGTGCGGCCGGAGCTGGGGTAGGTGCCACCGGGGTACTGCTTGCCACTGGCAGCTTGGGTGCCGGCGGCACTGCAGGCGCCACTGCAGGCGCCACGGGAGTAATCGTTGTGGCGGGTGTGGCAATCACCACTGGCGGCTTTGCGACCGGTGCGGCGGCGACCACCGCAGGCGCTGCCGTGGCGGCAGGTGCGGCAGTCGAGGTGGCAGGTGCCGGGCGCGCTGCCTTGGTGGTGCTGAAAATCTCGCGTATCAATGCCAGCTTGGGCGGCACGCCTTGGTTGGCAGTGTCCAGTTGCAAGGCCCGGTTATAGGCCTGGCTGGCCAATTTGGCATAGATGTCGCCCAGGTTTTCATGGGCCGTGGCGTAGCTCGGGTTGGTGCGAATGGCCATTTCCAGGGCGCCGCGGGCTTTGTCGAACTGGCTTTGGCCAGCGTAGAGCACGGCCAGATTGTTGTAGGGTTCGGGCAGCTCAGGATAGTCTTCGGTCAGGCGCGTGAAGGTGCTGATGGCCTCGGAGGTCTTGCCGCTGTCGCGCTGGATCACACCTTTGATGAAGCGCATTTGCGGATCCTTGGGCTGCGCGGCCAGGTATTGGTCGGCTCGGCTCAAGGCCTCGGGCAGCTTGCCGGCGCGCACCAACTGGGAGACGTCGGCGTACTCATCGGCATGCGCCGCCACGCAGCACAGCAGGGCGGCTGCGGCGATCATTCTGAGTGTCAAAAATACCTTGGGGTTTACTTGCTTCATTACTACCTCGCGTGCTTATCGTGCCGAATGCCTGTTGGTCAGGGTCTTTTTGTGGAGGGCGCTTTATACTGGGGGTCATTGTATCTGAGCACACTCATTCATTCGCTCGACGCAAGACCGCTTTTCTTTCGAAAAATAATTCATCACCCGAACCCCAAGCCGTCAGAGCACCAAGGTCAGCCCGATTCCCGATCCCTATGAGTTTGCGCATTCACAACACGCTCAGCCGTGCCCTGGAGCCATTTGCTCCGTCCGAACCTGGCCATGTACGCATGTACGTCTGTGGCATGACGATTTACGACCTGTGCCATATTGGCCACGCGCGCATGATGATGGCCTTCGACGTGGTGCAGCGCTGGCTCAAAAGCAGCGGCTACCGCGTCACCTATGTGCGCAACATCACCGATATTGACGACAAAATCATCCAGCGCTCGCTGGAGCGGGGCATCACGATCCGTGCGCTCACGCAGGAGATGGTGCTGGCCATGCACCAGGACATCGATGCACTGGGCATAGAGCGTCCCACCCTGGAGCCGCGTGCCACCGACTACGTGCCGCAGATGTTGGAGCTGATTGCGCAGTTGCAGGCCAAGGGCCTGGCCTACCAGGCCAGCTCGGGCGACGTGAACTACTCGGTGCGCAAGTTCCCGGGCTACGGCAAGCTCTCTGGCAAGTCTTTGGACGAACTGCGCGCCGGTGAGCGCGTGGCCGTGCAGGACGGCAAGGAAGACCCGCTGGATTTTGTGCTGTGGAAGGCCGCCAAGGCCACCGAGCCGCCAGACGCGAAATGGGACGCTGCCGCCCTGGGTTACCCCTTTGGTGTGGGTCGGCCGGGCTGGCACATCGAATGCTCGGCCATGAGTTGCCAGACCTTGGGGGAGTCGTTTGACATCCATGGCGGAGGCGCCGACCTGCAGTTTCCGCACCATGAAAACGAGATTGCCCAGAGCGAAGGTGCCAGCGGCAAACCGTTGGCGCGTTTCTGGGTGCACAACGGCTTTGTGCGGGTGGACAACGAAAAAATGTCCAAGAGCCTGGGCAATTTTTTCACCATCCGCGAGGTGCTGGCCCAGTACGAGCCCGAGACCCTGCGCTTCTTCCTGTTGCGCACCCACTACCGCACGGCGTTGAACTACAGCGACGTGCACCTGGACGATGCGCACAGTGGCTTGAAGCGCCTGTACACGGCATTGGATCTGGCGCCCCTGCATGGCACGCCAGCAGTGGACTGGTCTAACGACTACGCACTGCGCTTCAAGGCTGCCATGGACGAAGACTTTGGCACCCCCGAAGCGATTGCCGTACTGTTCGATCTGGCCTCGGAGATCAACCGCAGCAAATCGGCCACTCTGGCCGGTCTGCTCAAGGGCCTGGGCAATTGCCTGGGCCTGCTGCAACAAGAGCCCCAGCGCTTTTTGCAGGCCGGTGCAGCGCTGTCCGAGGACCGCATTGCGGCCCTGATTGCCGAGCGCGCAGCGGCCAAGGCGGCCAGAGACTTTGCCGCTGCCGACGGCATTCGCAAGCAGTTGCTGGAGCAGGGCATTGTGCTCAAGGACTCCACCGCCGGCACGACCTGGGAAGTGCTCCCATGATGGCCCTGGTCAAGGCCGGTCAGTCCGTGACCCCGGCTTACTGGGAGGAGGCTTGCAAATACCTGGTCAAAAAAGACCGGGTCATGCGCAAGCTGATCCCAAAATTTGGTGACGCCTGCCTGCAAACCCGGGGTGACGCCTTTGTCACCCTGGCGCGCAGCATTGTGGGCCAGCAGATTTCCGTGCCCTCGGCGCAAAAGGTCTGGGATAGTTTTGCCCTGTTGCCGCGCAAAATCACCCCGGCCAATGTGCTGCGCCTGAAGGTCGACGACATGCGCGCAGCGGGCCTGAGCGCCCGCAAGGTGGAATACCTGGTGGACCTGGCGCTGCACTTTGACAATGGCGCGCTGCATGTCAAGAAGTGGGCCGACATGCCGGACGACGAAATCATCGACGAACTGGTCGCCATACGTGGCATTGTCCGCTGGACCGCCGAGATGTTCCTGATCTTCCATCTGCTGCGCCCCAACGTGCTGCCGCTGGACGACCCGGGCCTGATCAGCGGCATCAGCCAAAGCTATTTTTCCGGCGATGTGGTCAGCCGCAGCGATGCGCGCGAGGTGGCCGCCGCCTGGGCGCCGTACTGCAGCGTGGCAACTTGGTATATTTGGCGGTCGTTGGACCCGGTACCGGTCGAGTATTGACAGAGTTGACAGAATGGCCTCCCCTGGGGGGCGGATTCTTTTTTCAGGAGAAGCGCGTTGGCTAAAAAGACATTTCTGGATTTCGAACAGCCGATTGCCGAGCTGGAAGGCAAGATTGAAGAGTTGCGCTATGTGCAGACCGAGTCTGCGGTGGACATCTCGTCCGAGATCGAGCAACTGGCAAAAAAGAGCCAACAGCTTACCAAGGACATCTACAGCGACCTGACACCCTGGCAGATCACCAAGATTGCCCGCCATCCCGAGCGCCCCTACACGCTGGACTACGTGTCCGAAATCTTTACCCACTTTGTCGAGCTACATGGCGACCGCCACTTTGCCGATGACCTCAGCATTGTGGGCGGCCTGGCCCGCTTCAATGGCATTCCCTGCATGGTGCTAGGACAGCAAAAAGGCCGTGACACCAAAGAGCGTGGCCTGCGCAACTTCGGCATGAGCAAGCCCGAGGGCTATCGCAAGGCCTTGCGGCTGATGAAGCTGGCAGAGAAATTCAAGCTGCCGGTGTTCACTTTTGTCGACACGCCCGGCGCCTACCCCGGCATTGACGCCGAGGAGCGCGGCCAGTCCGAGGCCATTGGCCGCAATATTTTCGAGATGGCGCAGCTCGAAGTGCCCATCATCACCACCATCATCGGCGAAGGCGGCTCGGGTGGTGCTCTGGCGATTTCGGTGTCCGACCAGGTGGTGATGCTGCAGTACTCCATTTATTCCGTCATCAGTCCGGAAGGCTGTGCCTCGATTTTGTGGAAGACCTCGGAGCGGGCGCAGGATGCCGCCGATGCGCTGGGTATTACGGCCCACCGCCTCAAAGCCCTGGGCCTGGTCGACAAGATCGTCAACGAACCGGTGGGTGGCGCCCACCGCGATGCCAAGCAAGCCGCAGCCTTCCTCAAGCGCGCCCTGGCCGATGCCTACCGCCAACTGGCCGACCTCAAGGCCCGGGAACTGGTGGACCGCCGCTATGAACGCCTGCAAAGCTACGGTCGCTTCACCGACACCAAAGCCAGTTCTAAGTAACTTGCCCGCGGTGAAGCCATGACGCAGTCGCTGGAGCAGGCGATGCGGGCTTTCCACCCGGCTCTGCCGTTGGGTGTGGCATTGAGTGGCGGAGCCGATTCCTGTGCTCTCTTGGTGCTGTGTGCACGCCAGTGGCCGGGGCAGGTGGTGGCGCTGCACATCAACCACGGTCTGCAGCTCGCGGCCGCTACTTTCCAGGACCATTGCCAACAGCTGTGTGCGGCGCTGCAGGTGCCGCTGCGTGTCAAAACCGTGGCTGCGGGTCACCAATCTGGACAAAGCCCGGAAGACGCGGCGCGCATCGCACGTTACCAAGGCTTGCTGGATTTGGTGCAAGGTGAGCGCAGTGCCCCGGCCTTGGCGTCGATTGCCGTTGCCCAGCATGCCGATGACCAGGTCGAGACCCTGTTGCTGGCACTCAGCCGCGGCGCTGGCATGGCCGGGCTGTCGGCCATGCCGGCGCAGTGGTTGCGGGGTGGGCTTCATTTCCACAGGCCGCTCTTGGCAGTGGCGGGCAACAGCATCCGTGACTGGTTGGCGCAGGAGCACATCGCCTATGTGAACGACCCCACCAACACCGATGCGCGCTACACCCGCAACCGCATCCGCTCGCAGGTGCTGCCAGCCTTGCAGGCAACCTTTCCCCATTTCAGGGATACCTTTGCTCGCAGCGTCGCCCACGCCGCGCAAGCCCAGGCCTTGCTGGATGAAATTGCGCAACAGGACCTTGCCATGCTGCTGCGCGAGCGCGATGCGCTACCCAGCGTGCAGGCCTTGCAAGGGCTGGGGCCGCCGCGCCAGGCCAATGCCTTGCGCTTTTGGCTCAAGTCCCGCTATGGCGTGATTCCCAGCGCGGCCCAGCTGCAGGAATTGCAGCGCCAGATTGCGGCCTGCACCACGCGTGGCCACCGCATCCACATCAAAGTGGGCCTTGGCTTTGTAGAACGAAGGGGCGCTGTGCTCGCTTGGTACAATTCCACGGTTTTGCCCCACAGAGATTGATTGATCCCATGGCTTTGATTGTTCACAAATACGGCGGCACGTCGATGGGTTCCACCGAACGCATCCGCAATGTCGCCAAACGCGTTGCCAAATGGGCGCGCGCCGGTCACCAGATGGTGGTGGTTCCCTCCGCCATGAGCGGTGAAACCAACCGCCTCCTGGGCCTGGCCAAAGAGCTGGCACCCAGCAAACCGGGCGACGCTTACGGCCGCGAACTCGACATGCTGGCCGCCACTGGCGAGCAGGCTTCCAGCGCGCTGCTGGCGATTGCCCTGCAGGCCGAGGGCATGGAATCCGTGTCCTACGCCGGCTGGCAGGTGCCGATTCGCACCAACAGCGCCTACACCAAGGCCCGCATCGAGTCGATTGACGATGTGCGCGTGCGCGGTGATCTCGAGGCCGGGCGCGTGGTCATCGTCACCGGCTTTCAGGGCCTGGACGAACTCGGCAACGTCACCACCCTGGGGCGTGGCGGCTCGGACACCTCGGCCGTCGCCGTGGCGGCGGCCATGAAGGCCGCCGAATGCCTGATCTACACCGATGTGGACGGCGTCTACACCACCGACCCGCGCGTGGTGCCCGAGGCGCGCCGCCTCAAGACCGTGAGCTTTGAAGAGATGCTGGAGATGGCATCCATGGGCTCCAAAGTCCTGCAGATTCGCTCGGTCGAATTTGCCGGCAAGTACAAAGTGCCCCTGCGCGTGCTGAGCAGCTTCACGCCCTGGGACATAGACATCAACGAAGAGGCCGCATCCGGCACCCTGATCACCTTTGAGGAAGACGAACACATGGAACAAGCCGTTGTTTCCGGCATTGCATTCAACCGCGATGAGGCCAAAATCTCTGTGCTGGGCGTGCCCGACACCCCCGGTATCGCCTACCAGATTCTGGGCGTCATCGCCGACGCCAATATCGATGTGGACGTGATCATCCAGAACGTCAGCAAGGACGGAAAGACCGACTTCAGCTTCACCTGCAACCGCGGCGACTACGCCAAGGCGGTAGACCTGCTCAAGACCAAAGTGGCGCCCAAGCTGGGCGCCAAGGAAGTCATTGGCGACACCAAGATCTGCAAGGTGTCCATCGTCGGCATCGGCATGCGCAGCCACGTCGGCATTGCCAGCAAGATGTTCCGCGTGCTGAGCGAAGAGGGCATCAACATCCAGATGATTTCCACCTCCGAGATCAAGACCTCGGTGGTCATTGACGAGAAGTACATGGAGCTGGCAGTGCGCGCCTTGCACATGGCTTTTGATCTGGACCAGCCGCTGGTTTGAAAAACGGCCCCAAGTCGTGCGATAATTTGAGTCGTCAGGAAACGTGACCGAGTGGCCGAAGGTGCTCCCCTGCTAAGGGAGTATGGGGTGTAGAGCCTCATCGAGGGTTCGAATCCCTCCGTTTCCGCCAGTAAGATAAGCCCTTGTAAGTCGTTGATTTACAAGGGTTTTTTCTTTTGTGGAATTTATCTTTACCACATCAATTTACCACCTCTCCATCTGGAAATAGTTCCGAAGTGACAACCGTCACTCCCAGTCGGACACTAATTTATTCCTTGGAGGGCCATTGTTACTGGGTAATCATCGGGGCTTCAACAACTGAAGGCCCCCCTTGAACAAGCTTACGCACCTCCTCTGCATCACCATCGAAGCCGCCGCCCGTGTTTTTGGCGCCGACCTTTTCATTGAACGGATGCCTCTGGCCGTAGGCCCCCTAAAGTTCTACCGTGAGGCCCACGTCTGCGGGGTGTGAACGGCTTGCAGTTTCCGTTTAAATCCGGTGTCGGCAGCCTGCAGTGCGCATTTACCGGCTGAGCCCGCCAGCTTCTTTGAACTTCCTTTGAATC
>JAYVNF010000411.1:0-3294 GCA_043758575.1 Rhodoferax sp. | reverse complement strand
TTCTTCCCTCTCTTTTTGGAACACACCATGAGCAACACCACCACAAACCCCCAACGCATTGCCCTCATCACCGGCGCCAGCCGCGGCTTGGGCAAGAGCACCGCCCTGGCCCTGGCCAAACAGGGCGTGGACGTGATCGTCACCTACCACGCCCAAGCCGAGCAGGCCCAGGCCGTGGTCGCCGAGATTGAGGCACTGGGCCGCAAGGCCGTGGCCCTGCAACTCAACGTGGCCGTTAGCGCCAGCTTTGCCGCCTTTGCCGGGCAGGTGACCGCGGCCCTGCAAGCGCACTGGGGCACGCAGCACTTCGATGTGCTCATCAACAACGCCGGCAGCGGTCTGCATGCCAGCCTGCTGGAGACCACCGAGGCCCAGTTTGACGAGATGGTGAACATCCATTTCAAGGGCACCTTCTTCCTCACGCAAAAACTGTTGCCGCTGCTGCGCGACGGCTCGCGCATCGTCAACCTGTCCTCGGGCCTGACGCGCTTTGCCTTCCCCGGCTATGGCGCTTATGCCTCCATGAAGGGTGCGGTGGAGACGCTGACCAAGTACATGGCCAAGGAGCTGGGCCCGCGCGGCATTGCCGTCAATGTGGTGGCACCGGGTGCGATTGCCACCGACTTCAGCGGCGGCGCGGTGCGCGACAACGCCCAGCTGAATGCAATGATTTCGGCGCAAACCGCACTCGGGCGCGTTGGCCAGGCCGAAGACATAGGCCCGATGATTGCGGCACTGGTGTCCAGCGACAACCGCTGGGTCAACGCCCAGCGCATCGAGGTGTCGGGCGGCATGATGCTGTAACCCTACTTCGCCACCCGCCCCCACTCCTCCTCATAGGTGCCCACCAGCACCTGGTTGGAGAGGCGGTTGATCTCGGTCGGCACCGCGTCCATGTCCTGCGGAAAATCAAACAGCAGGGGCAGGCTTTTCAGGTTCAGAAAACGCAGGCCTGCAGGCAGCGCGGCGGGCAGGCGGTACGGCCTGCGGCTGGCGATCACAAAACCCCATTCGCCAAAGCTGGGCACATGGGCGTGGTAGGGCGTGGCCGTGAGGCCCACCGATTCGATGGTGTGCACCACGGTCCAAAAACTCTTGCGGGCCACCAGCGGCGAGGTGGTCTGGATCACCGCATAGCCGCTGGCCGAGAGGTGCTGCTCCAGCAGGGCGTAAAAGGAATTGGTAAACAGCTTGCCAATGGCAAAGTTGGTGGGGTCGGGGAAGTCCACCACCAACACGTCGAACACTTCGTCCGAATGTTCCAGGTAGCCGAAGGCATCGGTGTTCACCACTTTTACCTTGGGTGAAGACAGGGCCTGCGCGTTCAGGGCGGTGAGCATGGGCTCCTCGGTGAAGAGCCGGGTCATGGCCGGGTCCAGCTCAATCAGGGTCACGCTTTCCACACCGGGATACTTCAGGATTTCGCGCACCGCCATGCCGTCGCCGCCGCCCAGAACGGCGACTTTTTTGGGCGCGCCGTGCTCGGCAAAGGCGGCCATCACCGGATGCACCAGAGCCTCGTGGTAGCGGTATTCATCGCGCTGGGCAAACTGCAGATTGCCGTTCAGAAACAGGCGCAAGCCCATGCGCCCCTCACCCGGCGCGTTGGTCACCACGATGCGCTGGTAGGGCGTGGTCAGGGCCAGCACCGCGCGGTCCTGGTAGAGCTTGTCTTCGGCCCAGCTGGTAATGTGGTTGGCCCAGACCATGGCGACGGTGAGCAGCGCCAGTGTGGCTGCGCAGGCCAATGCATGCGCAGCGAAATGCCGCAGCTCGTGGCGAAACAGCCAGAGCGCCCACAGCGCCACCAGCGCGTTCAGCATGCCAAACAGCAGGCCGCTGCGCGCCAGGCCCAGGCTGGGCACCAGCAGCAGCGGAAAAGCCACCGAGACGGCCAGCGCACCCAGGTAGTCAAAGGTCAGCACCTGCGACACCAGGTCTTTGAGCGCCACGTTTTTCTTCAGCATGCGCATGACCAGCGGAATCTCCAGCCCGACCAGCACCCCCACCAGGCCCACCAGGGCATAGAGCACAAAGCGAAAGGCGTGCGGCACTTGGGCATGGGCCACAAACAGCAGCAGCGGCAACAGGCCGCCAGCCAGCGCCACCAGCAGTTCGATGCGCAGAAAGTGCGCACTGAGCTGGCGCTCCAGATAGCGCGAGAGATAGGAGCCCACACCCATGGCAAACAGGTAGGCGCCTATGACGGTGGAGAACTGCAGCACCGAGTCGCCCAGCAGGTAGGAGGCCAGGGCGCCTGCGGCCAGCTCATAGACCAGGCCGCAGGCCGAGACCACGAAGACCGAGGCCAGCAGCGCGAGCTCGACCGGGCTCACGCCCGGTCGGGAGTCATTGAATTTCAATGGATGGCGGCGGCGACGATGATGCAGAGCCCCAACGCCATGGCGGCCACCACCAGGGCCAGGGCCCGGTTCTGCTTCTCGACAATTTCTTCCCACAGGTTATAGGGCGTGAGCTTGTCGATGACCAGAAAGCTGATCCAGAAAATCAGCACGCCCGCCAGGGCGTACACCACTGAGCCCAGCAGGACCTCGGGTTTCATCCATTCCATGATGTGCATCCTTTGTGTGAAGCGTTGCCGCTGTTTATACCGTCTGTGCCTACCCGCTATCCATTACACTGGGTTTTCCAGGGGATTTGATAAAAACAAATGGCCATATAACGTTGGGGTAGGAACTGCGCTTCCGCCACCGATACCGGCCGGCGATAGAGTTTGCATGGTGAAAGCTATTTGCAGGGTTCGGGCATGACCGCGCTCAGTGCGGAATTGCGCCAATTCCTGGCCCCCACCGACGGCGACGACGAAGCACCGGAAGCGGCACACCGCCATGGCCTCTGGGGTCCGGGCATACGCCTGATGCGCAATCTGAGCTTTGTCCTCAAAGCCACCCTGATCTGCTCCATGTTCCTGGTGCCCATGGCCTGGTTGACTTGGTCCTACTTCTCCAATATCGCGACCCAGGTGGACTTTTCCGTCAAGGAGCGACTCGGCGTGCGCTACAACCGGGCGCTGTTCCCCGTGCTGACCGCTGCGCAGGCGCTGCGCCTGGGTGCCACCAGCGCCGCACCGCTGGAGCCGCTCAAGGCCCAACTGCAGACGGCACAGGACAAGCTGGCCGCAGCGGACAAAGAGATGGGGCCTGCGCTGGGTCTGGCCAAGGCCTATGCCGCCGTGGGCAGCGCCTTTGCCGCCACCGCCCAGAGCACGGCCGACACCGCCTACCCCAGCCACAGCGCCCATGTGGCGGCGCTGCAAGGCCTGCTGGGCCAGGC
>JAYVNF010000410.1:0-3338 GCA_043758575.1 Rhodoferax sp. | reverse complement strand
CAATCTTCATGCGTCAATTCAAGCGCGCTTGAAGGCAAAGTCAATCAAGGTTTGTGGTTTCATCTCGATCGAAAAGCCGGGCAGTGTGGGCGGCATATAGGCGGCGTTCTGGATCACGCAGGGGTCTATGAAATGCTCATGCAAATGGTCCACAAACTCGATAACGCGGCCTTCGCGCGTGCCGGCAATGCACAGGTAGTCAATCATGGACAGGTGCTGCACGTACTCGCACAGGCCCACACCACCGGCATGCGGGCACACCGGCAGCTGGTACTTGGCGGCCATCAGCATCACGGCCAGGATTTCATTCACGCCGCCCAAGCGACAGGAGTCGATCTGAACCACATCGATGGCGCCGCGCATGATCAACTGCTTGAAGATGATGCGGTTCTGGCACATCTCTCCCGTCGCTACCTTGACCGGCTTGACGCCTTCGCGGATCACGCGGTGGCCTTCGATGTCGTCCGGGCTGGTCGGCTCTTCAATGAACCAGGGCTTGCAAAAAGCCAGGTCGTTCACCCACTCCACCGCCTGGTTTACTTCCCAGACCTGGTTGGCGTCAATCATCAGCTGGCGGTCCGGCCCCAGCACCTCGCGTGCAATGGTGAGGCGACGGATATCGTCGGCCTTGTCACGGCCCACTTTCATCTTGACGTGGTTGAAGCCGGCGTCAATCGCCTCCTGGCACAGGCGGCGCAGCTTGGCGTCGTCATAGCCCAGCCAGCCGGCCGAGGTGGTGTAGCAGGGATAGCCCTCGCGCTCCAGCGTGGCCAGGCGCTCGGCCTTGCCCGGCTCTTGCGCCTGCAGCATGGCCAGCGCTTCTTCGGGTGTGATGCAGTCGGTGATGTAGCGAAAGTCGATCAGCTTGACGATCTCTTCGGGGCTCATGCGCGACACCAGCTTCCACACCGGCACGCCTTCCAGCTTGGCCCACAGATCCCACACCGCGTTGACCACGGCACCGGTGGCCAAATGGATAGCGCCCTTGTCCGGACCGATCCAGCGCAGCTGGCTGTCGGAGGTGATGTGGTGCCAGAAGCGCCCCATGTCCTCGGCCACCCATTGCATATCCAGGCCCACCACCAATGGACGCAAGGCTTCAATGGCAGCGCAGCAGATTTCGTTGCCACGGCCAATGGTGAAGGTCAGACCGTGGCCTTCTTTACCGGGCGTGTCGGTGCCCAGAATCACGTAGGCGGCCGAATAGTCCGGGTCCGGGTTCATGGCATCCGAGCCATCCAGGTGTTGGGACGTGGGAAAGCGCACGTCGACCACGCGCAGGGAGGTAATGACCGTCATTGCAGACCTTCAATAATTTAAAAATACGGGGCTTGCGCTGGCTTTGGCTGGCGCTTGCCCACTTGATCGCCCGACCGGTCAGGGCCGGGCATCGTGTTCAGTGCTCAGGCCTGAACCACGGTCTGGGTTTGTGTACCCAGACCCTCAATACCGAGGTGCATGACCTGGCCGGCGCGCAAATACACAGGCGGCTTTTGCCCCAGGCCCACGCCGGGCGGTGTGCCGGTGGAAATCACATCACCCGGCTGCAGGCTCATGAAGCGGCTCAGGTAGCTGATCAAAAACGGCACCTTGTAGACCATGGTGGAGGTGCTGCCGTTCTGGTAACGCTTGCCATCCACTTCCAGCCACATCTTCAGGGCGTCGGAGTTGGGCACTTCATCGGCAGTCACCAGCCAGGGGCCGGTGGGGCCGAAGGTGTCGCAGCCCTTGCCCTTGTCCCAGGTGCCACTGCGCTCGAGCTGGTATTCGCGCTCGGACACGTCGTTGACCACGCAGTAGCCGGCTACATGCGAGAGCGCATCGGCTTCTTCAATGTAGCGTCCGCCCTTGCCTATCACCACGCCAAGTTCCACTTCCCAGTCGGTCTTGACCGAGCCACGCGGAATCTCCACGTTGTCGTCGGGGCCCACCACCGCGCTGGTCCATTTGTTGAACACCACCGGCTCGGGTGGCACTTGTGCGCCGGACTCAGCGGCATGGTCGGCGTAGTTCAGGCCTATGCAGATGAACTTGCCAATCTGACCCACACACGGGCCCAGGCGCAAATCCTTTTGCGGCACTCCGGCCACCAGGGGCAGGCTGTTGATGTCGATGCCGCGCAAGCGCGCCAGAGATTCGGGCAGCAGTGCATCACCGGCCACATCCGCCACCAGGCCCGAGAGATCGCGCACGCGACCCTGGCTGTCCAACACGCCGGGCTTCTCCTGACCAGGCATTCCGTAGCGCAGTAATTTCACTTTTCTCTTCCTTCAATCGCAACTCAAAAATGGGAGCGGCCCTTGCGAGCCACCCCACGGAAACGGCACTCCCGCCAGACTTTGCAGCCTGGCTGGAGTACCAAGCTATCAATCGTACAAAACGGCAGCGATCTTGGGATCGGCCATATTGGACTTGTCGTAGTAGTAGAAACCGGTGTCGATGATCTTGGGCAGCTTCTCGCCACGCAAAGCCTTCACAGCCGCTTCCACCGTCTTGTAGCCAATGCCCACCGGGTTTTGCGTGATCGCGCCGGCAATGGTGCCGTCGTTGATCAGGTCCTTCTGCGCCTTGCCAGAGTCAAAACCGATGATGACCACGCCGGTCTTCTTGGCTTCCTTCAGGCCCTTGCCCGCACCAATGGCAGAACCTTCGTTGGTACCGAAGATGCCCTTGAGCTGGGGATGCGCCTGCAGCAAAGTCTTGGCAATTTCAGCCGACTTCAGGTGGTCGCCACCGCCGTACTGGATGTCCACCACCTTGATGTTGGGGTACTTGGCCTTGATCTGGTCCACAAAGCCGTCGCGGCGGTTGGTGCCGGTGGTGCTGGTCTGGTCATGGCCAATGACGGCCACTTCACCCTTGCCACCAATTTTTTCGGCCATCTTGTCGGCAGCCAGCGCGGCAGCAGCCTTGCTGTCGGTTTGCGCGGTGGTCAGCACAATGTCGCTGTCCACACCGGAGTCAAACGCGATCACCGGAATGTGCGCAGCCTGGGCCTTCCTCAACAGCGGAATGGCAGCCTTGCTGTCCAGCGCGGCAAAGCCAATCGCCTTGGGGTTTTTGGCCAAGGCGGCAGAGAGCATATCGATTTGCTTGTCCACTTGCTGCTCGGTCTCCGGGCCTTCGAAGGTGACCTTGACCTTGTAGTCCTTGGCGGCCTGGTCAGCGCCCTGCTTTACCGCTTGCCAGAACTGGTGCTGAAAGCCCTTGGAGATCAGCGGGATGTAGATCTCTTGCGCGCTGGCAAAAGTGCTCATGCCGGCCAGTGCCAGGCCTGCGGTCAGTACCAGTAGTTTTCTCTTCATGTTCATGGTGTGTCTCCAGTTATAAAAATCGGT
>JAYVNF010000409.1:0-10401 GCA_043758575.1 Rhodoferax sp. | reverse complement strand
AGCAGGCAAGGCCGGCGATGGGTGGGCACGCACAGCGGTTTTTTGTATGTTGTCGCCGCTGGGCAGCAAGAAGCTGGCGACCACGCCCACCAGCTCCTGGGCCTGGCTGCGCAGGCTGCCGGCAGCGGCAGCCATTTGCTCGACCAGGGCGGCGTTTTGCTGCGTAGTCTGGTCCATTTGCGTGATGGCCTCGCCAACTTGTGCCACACCGGCGGATTGCTCGGAGCTGGCGGCGCTGATCTCGCCCATGGTGTCGGTGACGCGGCGTATGCTGCCCACAATTTCGGTCATGGTGCTGCCGGCCTGGTCCACCAGCGTGCTGCCCTGTTCCACCCGCTCCACGCTGGCGTTGATCAGGGTCTTGATTTCCCGGGCCGCATCGGCGCTGCGCCCGGCCAGCGAGCGCACCTCGGAGGCCACCACGGCAAAGCCGCGGCCCTGCTCACCGGCGCGGGCCGCTTCCACAGCGGCGTTGAGCGCCAGGATGTTGGTCTGAAAGGCAATGCCATCGATGACGCTGATGATGTCGGCAATGCGCCGGGACGACTCGTTGATGCCCTTCATGGTCTCCACCACCTGTGCCACCACCTCGCCGCCGGTCAGCGCCACGCTGGAGGCGCTTTGCGCCAGGGCATTGGCCTGGCGCGCACTGTCGGCGGTCTGCCGCACCTGCGCGCCGAGTTGCTCCATGGAGGAGGCGGTTTCTTCCAGGGCGCTGGCTTGTTGTTCGGTGCGCTCCGACAGGTTTTGGTTGCCCTGGGCAATTTCGGCGCTGGCGGTGGCCAAGCTGTCCGAGCCCTGGCGCACATTGACGACGATCGCTTTGAGCGTGCCCAGCATGTGCTCAAAGGCGCTGGCCAGGCTGTCGACGTGGCGCGGGCCCTGGGCAAAGGAATGGGTCAGATCACCCTTGGCAATCTGGTGCGCCAGGGCGGTGGCCTCGGACAGCTCCATACCGAGTTGGCCGGTAATGCTTTTGGAGACCAGTTGGGTCAGCACCACCATCAGCACGCCCCCGACCAGAATCGACACCACCATCCACAGGCGGGCAGAGTGTGAGGTGGCGTCGAAACGGGCATCGAGTTCCTGCGCCTCCTGCAACAACTGCGCGTAGTACTGGTGGTAGGCCGCATCGAACTTGTCGATTTGCTTGTCCACGGCATCGTCCACCGCACCAATCTCCGCCGTGGGCGCGTTGTTCTTTGACAGCTCCAGGTACTGGCCTTCATAGAGCTTGCGAATCTCGGTGACGGCGGCCTGGGCCGCCTCTACCGCAGCCTTTTTTTCGGGCTTATCGGCTTCGCCGCGGGCCAGTGCAAACGAGGCATCGAATTCCTTGTTGATGTCGGCCCATTTGCCTTTCACTTCATCAAAGTTGCGGTTGATGTAGGTGTCGGCAATGACCCGGTAGGCCTGTGCGCCCAGATTGGCGTCGTTGCGTATGTGGGCGGCCAGGTCGGCCTTTTTGACACCCTGGTCCTGCAAGGCGCTCAGGGTGCTGAGCACGGACCAGTTGAACAAGGCCAGCGCCAGCATCACCAGGGCCGAGAGAGCCACGATCAGATACAGGCGTCGCGAGACGGTGATTTTCTTCATGGGATAGCCCCCTGCGTAGTTGAATCGCCAGGGCGCATA
Source organism: Rhodoferax sp. (assembly GCA_043758575.1). GTDB lineage: Bacteria > Pseudomonadota > Gammaproteobacteria > Burkholderiales > Burkholderiaceae_C > Allorhodoferax. The sequence goes on along the minus strand of JAYVNF010000409.1, from coordinate 8,766 downwards.
TTCCCATGTTCTGAAGCACTTTTTTACCAATTGCGCAACAGAGCAGTGGGAACAAAAAAAAGCCACCTTGCGGTGGCTTTAAAAGTCCTCGAAGGGACGTCGTTGGATTTCTTAGGAAGTCGGCCTTTTGCGTGGCCGATCTTCGTTTTCTTTCGCACTGTGACAGCAGTTGGGTGAACTTTAATTTCCGGACCAGGATTTGCCCATCCCCCATTCGGGTGAAATTCAGCGTTCTGATTGAAATAATTCGTTTTTCATTGCTGATTTTATCAAATAAAGCCAAATTTGTTCAAGATTTTAGATTTTTTGCTCGGCCGCGGACATTTTCCAGGTGCCACCCCGGCCGTCTGCCACAGCTCCCCATTTGCGTACTTTTTTGTACCATATAGGGGTTTTCCATTACTAAAGTAACTTGATTTAATTAGTCCATAGCGCATATAGTCCAGCCACGCTACGAGGTAAAGCGTACCCACCCAGGGACCGTAGGCCCTGATAACTGAAGATCCATAGACTTTTCCATTTGAGGAGACCGAGCATGAAAAAAACCACCATCCTGGCCCTGACCGCCGTTGCCTTTGCTGCTTCTGCTGCCACATCCGCCTTTGCCGCTGAGACCGTGATCGGCCTGATCACCAAGACCGAAAGCAACCCCTTCTTCGTGAAGATGAAGGAAGGCGCCGAAGCCGCTGCCAAGAAGGCCGGTGCCAAGCTGCTCAGCGCCGCTGGCAAGCAAGACGGCGACACCGCCGGCCAGATCAGCGCCATGGAAAACATGGTTGCCGCTGGCGCCAAGACCATCCTGATCACGTCCTCCGGCGACGCCATCATCCCCACCATCAAGAAGATCCAGGCCCAAGGCGTGCAAGTTATCGCCCTGGACAGCCCGGTGGATGGCGCTGACGCCCTGTTCGCCACCAACAACTACAAGGCCGGTGAACTGATCGGTGCTTACGCCAAGGCCGCCCTCAAGGGCAAGGCCCCCGTCATCGCCACCATGGACCTGTTCCCTGGCCACCCCGTGGGCGCCCAGCGCCACAACGGCTTCCTGGCCGGTTACGGCCTGAAGACCCTGGACGCCAAGAGCAACGAACTGGCCCAGCCCGCTGAAGTGGTGTGCATGGCCGACAGCTTCGGTGACGCTGCCAAGGGCCAGACCGGCATGGAAAACTGCCTGCAGAAGAACGCCAACATCAACGTGGTGTACGCCATCAACGAACCCGCAGCTGCTGGTGCCTACAAGGCCCTGAAGGCCGCTGGCAAGGAAAAAGACGTCGTGATCCTGGGCGTGGACGGCATGTGCAGCAACGGTGTGGGCAACGTCGAAAAAGGCGTGATCGCCGCGACTTCGATGCAATACCCCCTGAAGATGGCCGCCATGGGCGTGGCCGCTGGCGTGCAATACGCCAAGGACGGCAAGCGCCAGTCCGGCTACACCGACACCGGTGTGGACCTGGTGGCTGCCAAGCCCATGGCTGGCGTCAAGAGCATTGACACCAAGACCGCCCGCGGCCAGTGCTGGGGTGACTGATCGGTGTTGATGGACGGTCTGCTCAAGCGCATGACCTGATCCGCCCAAAGTATGGGGCCTGTCCGGTGCAGGCCCCACTTTCGACAGCTCCGCAACGTGGGGCTGTCTTCACCCCAACCCCAAGCCCCAACCATGAACACGCTCAAAGCCAAACTCCCGCCCATGGGAACCTTAGGCCCGGCCATCGCCCTGGTGCTGGCCTGCGCCTTCTTTTCGTTTCAACACGAAAACTTTCTGACACTGAACAACTTCTCGCTGATCCTGCAGCAGGTCATGGTGGTGGGCACCATCGCGATCGGCCAGACCCTGATCATCCTGACCGCCGGCATCGACCTGTCCTGTGGCATGGTGATGGCCCTGGGCTCCATCGTGATGACCAAATTCGCCGCCGACTACGGCCTCTCCGCACCCGTGGCCATCCTCTGCGGCATTGCTGTGACCGCCCTGTTCGGCCTGCTCAACGGCTTGCTGGTGACGCGCGTCAAGCTGCCACCCTTCATCGTCACCCTGGGCACCCTGAACATTGCGTTTGCCGTGACCCAGCTCTACTCCCACGCGCAAACCATCACCAACATTCCCGACGGCATGAACCTGCTGGGTGAAACCTTTTCCTTCGGTGGCGCCCGCGTCGCCTATGGCGTTGTCTTGATGCTGTGCCTGTACATGGGCGTCTGGATCTGGTTGCGCGATACCGCGCAGGGCCGCCACATCTATGCCGTGGGCAACAGCCCGGAGGCCACCCGCCTGGCCGGTATTTCCACTGAAAAAGTGCTGCTCGGCGTGTACGTGCTGGCCGGCGTGTTTTACGGCATTGCCTCGGCCCTGACCGTGGCCCGCACCGGCGCCGGTGACCCCAATGGCGGGCAGACCGACAACCTGGACGCCATCACCGCCGTGGTGCTGGGCGGCACCAGCCTGTTTGGCGGGCGCGGCATCATCCTGGGCACCTTGATAGGCGCCATGATTGTGGGCGTGTTCCGCAACGGCCTGACCCTGATGGGCGTGCCCTCTGTCTACCAGGTCCTCGTAACCGGCATCCTGGTGATTCTGGCCGTGGCCACCGACCAAATGTCCCGCAAAGGAGCACGTTAATGAGCACCCCTCAAATCGTCATGCAGGCCAAGGGCCTGATCAAACGCTACGGCCAGGTCACGGCCCTGGACGGCGCCGACTTCGAGCTGCGTGCCGGCGAAATCCTGGCCGTGATTGGTGACAACGGTGCCGGCAAGTCCAGCCTGATCAAGTGCCTCTCGGGCGCCACCATTCCGGACGAGGGCGAGATCCAGCTGGACGGTAAGGTGATTCACTTCAAGAGCCCGATCGACGCACGCCTGGCCGGCATCGAGACGGTGTACCAGGACTTGGCCGTGGCGCCGGCCATGTCGATTGCCGAGAACCTGTTCCTGGGGCGTGAGCTGCGCCGCAGCGGTCTGCTGGGCCTGCTCGGTTTCATCGACAAGACCAAGATGCTGGAAGAAAGCATTGCCCGCATGAACGACCTCAAGGTCGGCATCCGTTCCATGACGCAGGCGGTGGAGACGCTGTCGGGCGGCCAGCGCCAGTGCGTGGCCGTGGGGCGTGCCGCCGCCTTTGCCCAGCACGTGGTGATCATGGACGAGCCTACCGCCGCCCTGGGCGTGAAGGAGGGCAATATGGTGCTCGAACTCATTCGCCGCGTCCGCGACAAGGGCCTGCCGGTGGTGCTGATCTCGCACAACATGCCGCACGTCTTTGAGGTGGCCGACCGCATCCACATTGCCCGCCTGGGCAAGCGCGCGGCCGTGGTCAACCCGAAGAAAATCAGCATGAGTGACACCGTGGCCGTGATGACGGGTGCAAAATCGGTCAGTGATCTGCCCGACGAGGCGCTGGCCCACTAGCCACAGGAATGTAAAAAATGCTCAAGGGAATCGATCCGGTCCTGACACCGGAGTTGCTCAAGGTGCTCATGGAAATGGGCCATGACGACGCCATCGTGCTGGCGGATGCCAACTTCACCGCCGTGCGCTATGCCGGCGGCAAGCCCATCATCCGCCTGCCCGGCATCGGCATGGCGCGCGCGGTCAAGGCTGTGGCCTCGCTGCTGCCACTGGTGGCCGATGAGCGGCATCCAATCGGCTTTATGCAGGTCAGCGGCGAGCCCGAAGGCTATCGCTCGGCCCTGCAGCGCGAGGTGCTGGCCGATCTGGAGGCGGCGCTGTTGCCGGGGCAGTCGGTCGAGGCGATTGAGCGCTACGCCTTTTACGAGCGCACCCGTAGCGCCTTTGCCATTGTCCTGACGGGCGAGTTGCAACCGTTCGGAAACTTTTTGCTGCGCAAGGGCGTTATCGGAGAAGCACTGCGTCCATGAGCCTTGCCGACACGCCAGACCACCCCACCCTCCAAGCCAGCGGGGTGGGCAGTCTGGCTGCGCCGCCGGTGTTGCGCCCACGCGGCTCCAACCATGTGGGCATGCGCCAGTTCAATGAGCGCGTGGTGCTGCAGGCGATTCGCCTCAACGGCAGCTGCCCCAAGGCCGAGCTGGCGCGCCTGACCGGCCTGACCGCCCAGACCATAGGCTTGATCACAGCGCGCCTGGAAGAAGACGGTCTGCTGATTCGCCACCAGCCCGTGCGCGGGCGCATCGGCCAGCCCTCGGTGCCGCTGGCGCTGAACCCGGACGGGGCCTTTGCCTTAGGGATCAAGATCGGCCGGCGCAGTGCCGATTTGCTGCTGGTGGACTTCACCGGTGCGGTGCGCCGACGCGAATCCATACCCTACACCTTCCCGGACGCGCAAACCCTGCTGCCTTCCATCAAGCAGCACATGGCAACCATCCAGGACGGCCTGGGCGCACTGGCGCCGCGCCTGGTGGGCGTGGGCCTGGCCGCACCCTTTAACCTGGGCGGCTGGCACAAGATGCTGGGGCTGCCGCCCACGGTGTCGGATGAGTGGAACCACATTGACCTCAGCGCCCAGGTGCAGTCCTTTACCGAGGCACCGGTGCGGTTTGCCCGCGACACGGCCGCCGCCTGCGTGGCCGAGCTGGTGGCCGGACGCGGGCGCGACCTGAAGAGTTTTCTGTACCTGTTCGTGGACACCTTTGTCGGTGGCGGTCTGGTGATCAACTCGCACCTGCACAACGGCGTGCATGGCAATGCCGGCGCCGTGGCCTCGTTGCCGCTGCAGGTGGCCAGTGGCCGCGGCATGCCTGAGCAACTGATTGCGCACGCCTCGCTGTGGGAGCTGGAGCAGCGCTTCAAGGCCCGCGGCCTGGACGCCAGCGCCGCCTATGACGAGCGCGCCCTGCAAGCACCCTATGAAGAAGACACCAGCGCCTGGATCGCCAGCGCCGCCCTGGCCCTGGCCCAGTGTGTGGTCAGTGGCACGGCGTTTCTGGATATCGATGCGGTGGTCATCGACGGCTCCTTCAGCCGCGCCATGCTGACGCGCCTGATCGACCACACCGAAGCGGCCCTGGTCACCTACGACTGGGAAGGCCTGTGGCCGGCCACCCTGGTGGCCGGCAGCATTGGATCAGACGCGCGCGCCCTGGGCGGTGCGCTGTTGCCGCTGCACGAAAACTTCGCGCCGGACCGGGACATTTTTCTCAAGGCCAGCTGATTTTTGCCCCCACGCTCCCCCACTGTGTGTGGGTCGCTGCCCCCCAAGGGGGCAGCGTTTCGCCTTGGGGCGGCCCGGCGGCGAAACAGGCTTGCTAGGTGGAGAGCGGCAGCCGCACCTCAAAGCAGGCGCCGCCGTCGGGCCGGTTGCGGCACAGCACGGTGCCGCCGTGGCGCAGCGTGATGGATTTCACCAGGGCCAGGCCCAGGCCGACACCGCCCTCGCGCTCGGAGGCTCCGGGCAGGCGGTAAAAGGGCTCGAAGATGCGCTCTGACAAGGCCTCGGGCACGCCGGGCCCGCGGTCACTGACCTGCAGGGTGGCAAAGCCGTCGGCCATGCGTATGGCCAGTGTCACCTCACCGGCGCCATAGCGCCTGGCGTTCTCCAGCAGATTGCGCACCACGCGGCGCAGCAGCTTGGCCACGCCGGGCACCAGCACCGCAGACACCTCCACGTCCAGCGTGGCCTGGGTGCGGGCGCATTCCTCAGCGGCCAGGCCGACCAGGTCTACCGCTTCCACCGTGCCCATATCGGCCTCTTTGGCATCGAGCCGGCTGGCCAGCAGGATTTCGTCAATCAGTTGGTCCAGCTCGCCGATATTGCGCGAGATCTCTTGCCGTGCGCCCAGGCTGGTGTTGTTGCCCATCAGCTCCAGGCCCATGCGGATACGCGTCAAGGGCGAGCGCAGCTCGTGCGAGGCATTGGCCAACAAGGACTTTTGCGAGGTCAGCAGGGCCTCGCGGGTTTTCATCAGGGTTTCGATCTGTTCGGCGGCCTTGTTGAAACGGGTGGCCAAAAAGCCCACCTCGTCCTGGCCGCCGGTGGGCATGCGCACGCTCAGGTCGCCATCGCCCCAGCGCTCCACGCTGCGCTGCAAAGCCTCCAGGCGGTGCGTCAGGCGCCGCACGATGGGGTAGATGGCCAGGGCCACCGCCACCGCCACCAGGCTCAGCGTCCAGAAAAAACCAAAGGGCGCACGCCAGGTAGCCGCCGGTGGGCGGGGCAGGTGCAGGTGCATGGTCTGGCCGTCGTTCATGCGCACGGTGAATTCCGGGCCATAGCCGTATTTGCCGTGCTGCAACTCATGGCTTTCGTCGTGGCTGCCTTCGGTGGTGCTATCGGGAGCGGGTGCCGGGTGTGCCTGCGAGCTCGGCGCCACCGGGTCAGGGCCTGCTGCGGACGCATTGGAGCGCCAGGCACTGCCTTCGGGCCCGCGGCCCATGCGCACCTGCCCATTGCCTATGACCTCACCGGCCGCATTGCGCACCACCACCTCGCGCAGCGGTGGCTCGGCCGTCATACGCCAGGCGTAACCCACCAGCAGCGTCAGCACGGCCACTGCCAGCACCACGGCCAGCCAGATGCGCACATAGAGTTTCTGGAACAAGGGGTTCACCAACACGCCTTTGCGCTGCACCTGGCGGCGTTCACTCTTGTTGGCGGGCAAACACGTAACCTACACCGCGCACGGTGAGAATGCGCTTGGGGTCTTTGGGGTCGGATTCGATGGCGGCGCGGATGCGGCCCATGTGCACGTCGATGGAGCGGTCAAAGGCTTCGAGCTCGCGCCCGCGCACCGCCTCCATGATCTGATCACGGGTCAGCACGCGCCCGGCCCGCTCGGCCAGGGCCACCAGCAAATCGAACTGGTAGGAGGTCAGGTCGCAGACGGCGCTGGCCACGGTGACGGTACGCGCATCGCGGTCTATGCCGAGCGAACCAAAGCGCAGCAGGTTCTGGCTGGCGCTGCTGGGGGCCTCGGTTTTGCGCCGCAGGATAGCCCGCACGCGGGCCAGCAGTTCACGCGGCTCAAACGGTTTGGGCAGGTAGTCGTCGGCGCCCATTTCCAGGCCGATGATGCGGTCCATCGGGTCGCCCTTGGCGGTGAGCATCAGGATCGGAATCTGCGCCATGGCGGTGGGCAGGGCGCGCACGCGCCGGCACACTTCCAGGCCGTCGATATCGGGCAGCATCAGGTCCAGAATCACCAGCTCCGGCGCGTGGTTGTCGCCGCTCTGGTTCAGGCGCCCCAGGCCGGACAGGCCATCGGGCGCCTTGCTCACGGTGAACCCGTTTTGTTCCAGGTACTCGCCGACCATGGCGGCCAGGCGGGCATCGTCTTCAATCATCAGCAGGTGTTGGCTCATGCTGTGCAGTCTAGCGCTGCGGCTTTACAAAGCGATTCGCCAGCGTTGAAGTGGGGGTAAAGATAGGTAAACCGGAAAGGTAAACCGGGGCCTCAGTCGCCATGGGCTTTGGGTGCAATGCGCGAGGCCAGGTACACCAGGGCCAGCACCGGCACGCCCAGCAAGGCGGTGGCGCTGAAAAAGTTTGCGTAGCCGAAGTGGTCCACATACACCCCCGAATAGCCCGCCACCAGCTTGGGCAGCAACAGCATCATGGAGCTGAACAGGGCGTACTGGGTGGCCGAGTAGTTCACGTTGGTGAGCGAGGACAGGTAGGCGATGAAGGCCGAGGAGGCAATGCCACCGGCCAGGTTGTCGGCGGAGATCACAAAGATCAGCTTGGCCACGTCATGGCCTTGGCCCGCCAGCCAGGAGAACAGCAGGTTGCTGGCCGCGCTCAGCAGCGCGCCCAGCATCAGCACCCGCATTACGCCCATGCGCAGCGCCAGGGCACCGCCCAGAAAGGCACCCACCAGGGTCATGACCACGCCGTAAATTTTGGTAACGGTGGCGACCTCGTCCTTGGTGTAGCCCATGTCCACGTAAAACGGGTTGGCCATGATGCCCATCACCACGTCGCTGATGCGGTAGGTGGCAATCAGCGCCAGGATCAGGGCGGCCTGCCAGCGGTAGCGGCGCAGGAACTCGGCAAAGGGTTCCACCAGCGCGCCTTGCAGCCACTCGGCGGCGTTCTTGGGGTGGGGCAGGGCACGTGGAGTGGGTTCTTTGGAGAACAGCACGGTCAGCACGCCCGGCAGCATGCTGGCGGCCATCACCAGGTAGGCGGTTTGCCAGGCAGCGTGCTGGTACACCGCAGCCCCCGGCACTTCGGCGCGTGCGGCAATCCACAGCGCCCCGGCCCCGGCCCAGATCATGGCCAGGCGGTAGCCGGTCTGGTAGGTGGCCGAGAGCGCGGCCTGGTGCTGCATGTCGGCCGACTCGATGCGAAAGGCGTCCAGTGCAATGTCCTGGGTGGCCGAACCAAAGGCCACGGCGATGGCGCACCAGACCATGGGGGCCAGTGCCAGCTTGGGGTCGGTCAGCGCCATGCTGACCAGACCCGCCATGACCAGGCCTTGCGCCAGCAGCAGCCAGCTGCGTCGCCGCCCCATCCAGCGCGTCAGCAAAGGAATGGGCATGCGGTCCACCAAGGGCGACCAGACCCATTTGAAGCCATAGGCCAGACCGACCCAGCTCAAAAAACCAATCGTGCTGCGGTCTACCCCGGCCTCGCGCAACCAGAAGGAGAGGGTGCCAAACACCAGGAGCAGCGGCAGCCCGGCGGAAAAGCCCAGCGACAGCATGCGCAGCGATGCCGGCTCCATATAGACCTTGAGGGTCTGCGCCCAGGTCGGTTTGTCAGCCATGGGCGCGGCGCCTTGCGTTGTAGAGGTCATGCGGAATAATACATTTATGAAACGAACTGCTTTGACCGGGTTTCGCACCCCC